>SYLK01000371.1 GCA_005809115.1 Planctomyces sp.
ACCGGTCACGAGCAGCCAGCGGATGTTCCGTTCCTGCAGAAAATTTGCCAGAAATCGCTCAATAAACGGGATTGGCACCCGGTCTGCTTCGCGGCTCGCCCCAGGCAGCCCCTCAGCTGCCGTGGCGTCGACAGCACAGGCCGCTGTCGACGCCTCAGGAGTCTCGCTCAGCTCGGGCGACTCGCAGGAATCGATCGGTTTGTATCTTCTGGGTGGGCATTCGTCGCAAACCCGCGGAATTCTCATGGCTGACTCGCCTTTTCATCAGACGCTGGCTGATCGGCGGAATTCACCGCCTCTGTCCGGGAACAAGTGTGTGTCTTCGGGCACTGACTCGGCAGAGGTCTCCGGCCAGGGTGCCCCGAAACTGTCCTTGGCAGTTCCCGTGCCAAATCCCGGAACGACTTTGCCTGCATGTCGTAACATCCGATCAGAATAGACGTTAAGACGATGTCGCGGCCCGCGCCTGACGGAACTTCAGACACGGATGCAGTTGCGGAACTGCAGGCCCCCTGCCGGAGCTGACCTGCACGTGGCGGCCCGTTTGCAATTCGGCAGCGCGGTTACTACGTTCACGCTGTGGTGCTTCCCGGAGGCTGAGTGCCGCTGGCAGTCCGGTCGGGGCTGGCCGGGGCGGGTCAACTGCTGAGCGGCACGTACTGCATTCGGATTGCAGAAAAACACAGATTGAGTTCACAGCGGATCGGGTGAGTGACGTAACTCACTTCAGGCGGCCGCAGCGTTCGGTGCGTTCGTGAGGAGAAAAGCATTGAGAAATTATCTGGTGGCGGCTGGTCTGTTCCTTGTGACGGGTGCGGCCGATGCTGTGGGACAGGTCCGCGAAGAGTCTCTGCCCGTCGCAGTGGAACGCGCTTTTCCAAATCTGGTATTCGAACGCCCGATCGTGGTGACACACGCGGCGGACGGATCGAACCGAATCTTCGTGGCGGAACAGCATGGGGTCATTCAGGTGTTGCCGAATGACCAGGACACCGAAGAGTCGCAGGTATTTCTGGATATCGACGAGCGTTGTGTCTACAAGGACACGCAGAACGAGGAGGGGCTGCTGGGATTCGCCTTCCACCCCAAGTACCGGGAAAACGGCGAGTTTTTTCTGTACTACACCACCGCGTCCGCGGATCACACGTCGGTGATTTCCCGTTTTCGAGTCTCCGCGGATGATCCGAATAGGGCCGATCCGAACTCTGAGGAGGAGCTGCTGCGGATTCCTCAGCCATTCTGGAATCATAACGGCGGGACAATCTGTTTCGGTCCGGATGGTTTTCTGTACATCGGGCTGGGGGATGGGGGCAGTGCGAATGATCCGGAAGGAAACGGACAGAATCTGACCACGTTACTCGGTTCAATTCTCCGAATTGACGTGGACCGCACTGGCGGTGGGCGAGACTACGCGATCCCCGCGGACAACCCGTTTGTGGGGAAATTCGTCACGGGCCTGAAGGGCGAAAAACTGCCGATTCGTCCGGAGATCTACGCGTATGGCCTGCGGAACGTCTGGAGAATGTCGTTCGATCGGCAGACCGGTACGCTGTGGGCGGCCGATGTCGGACAGAATCTCTGGGAAGAAATCAACATCGTGACCCGCGGCGGGAATTATGGCTGGAACGTTCGCGAGGCGAAGCACTGGTTCCGACCGGATGGAAATGATGCCGATCGGTCTGATCTGACGGATCCGATCTGGGAGTATCACCACAGCGTGGGAAAATCGATCACGGGAGGGACTGTTTACCGGGGCAGCCGCGTTTCCGAACTGGTCGGAAAGTACGTCTATGCCGACTATGTCAGCGGACTGCTGTGGGCTCTGGAGTATGACGAGACGGCAGGGAAAGTGGTGGGGAATTACACGCTGAGCAGTGAGAAGCAGCCGGTGATGAGTTTCGGCGATGACGAATCCGGAGAAGTGTATTTCACGACAACCTTCGGAATGTTGTATCGATTCCGGTCAGAATCGCGCTAGCCGCAGCGGACGGGTCTCACCGGCGCAGCCTGAATTCTCGTCCGGCAGGTCGCTCGTCGCTGCCGGTGTTCCGGTTGCACCGGTTACTGCCGCTGACGGGATTGTCACAGGGGTCAGGAAATGTCACTGAGGCTTCAGGGGATCAGGAAATCGTATCGTCAGCCGGACGGTACGCCGGTGCCGGTGCTTGGCATTGAGAAGTTTGAACTGCAGCAGGGCGAACAGGTGGCATTGCTTGGATCCAGCGGTGGTGGGAAGACCACCCTGCTGAATGTGATTTCCGGTATTTTGCTGCCGGATGCCGGACAGGTGATCGTGGACGGAAAGAATCTCGTGGAAATGCCGGAGGTCGTCCGGGACCGATTCCGGGCTCTTCGGATCGGGATCGTGTTTCAGACGTTCAATCTGCTGCCGGCGTTTACGGCTCTGGAGAATGTCCTGCTGGGCATGGCGTTTTCGGGGCGCGGAGCAGACCGAGGGTTTGCACAAAGTCTGCTTGAGCGGGTCGGGCTGGGGCATCGGCTGAATTCGCTGCCGCAGCGATTGTCTGTCGGTGAGCAGCAGCGGGTTGCCGTGGCGCGATCACTCGCCAACAGGCCCGTGCTGCTGCTGGCAGACGAACCGACGGCCAACATCGATCCCGCCAATCAGAAGCTGGTGCTGGACCTGATTCGCGATACCTGCCGGGAGAAGAATGTCACGCTGCTGATGGTGACCCACGCCATGGAAGTGGCGGCAGCCTTCGAC
>SYLK01000372.1 GCA_005809115.1 Planctomyces sp.
CGGACTGGCCTGACGACACATCGTCGCCCTGATCAACTTCGAGCCGCGGCTGAACGCGGAGCGCGTGCTGCCAGGAATACAGGCTGGACGACACACGGGCACGCAGAGGTCTCGCGGCGGGCAATGCCAGCCAGGCGGAATTGTCGACCGTCAGGGAGTCAAAGCCGACAGGAACCAGTCGGACCTCCAGCAGTCGCGCTGCGGATGCGCTGACAGGAAAAACCATCCGCTGTGATTCGTCCAGCGCCACTTCGACTGTTTCTGACGCGGTCTTCTCTCCGTTCTCCAGCAGCTGCAGCTCTCCGCCACGCAGGTCTGCCGTCGAGCCTGACACCCGCACGAACACTTCCCATTCGTCCGTGCTGCTGCGCCGGGCGCTCAGCTCTGTGATCCCCGCATTCGGCCCGGCCGGACCAACACGTCTGAGATCAAGCGAAAATGGCAGTTCAAAATCAACCTGATCGGGAAGATTGCCATCCGTCATCACCAGCACCCGCTCGATCTCGAAAGTCCGTGTATACGCGGCCGCCATCCGCAGCACATCATCGAGCTGACCGGGCAGCTGTGACGGCTGCAGCGAATTCAGCGCACGGGTCAGCGCGCGGCGATCATCCGTAAACTCCGTCAGCCGGCGTCCCGTCGCCGAAAACGAAAAGAGCGCCATCCGCTGGTCCCCGTGCAGTCCGTCGATCATTTCCTGCACCTGCTCCCTGACCAGATCCAGACGGCTCTTTCCCGTCGTTTCCTCAACCGCAGCCATGCTCGCCGAACAGTCAATCAGAATCGGCAGGTATTCCGAAGTATCCGCTCCGGCCTGCAGGAAGGGCTGCATCAGGGCACACACCAGCAGGCCCAGCAACAGCAGCTGCAGCAGCAGCAGCAGATTGCGACGGAACTTCTGAAACGGAGAATTGACCCGCTGATCGTTGACCACCGACTGCCACAGCGTCAGTGACGGAACCTCCAGTCGCGGACGCTTGAGCTTCAGGAAGTACAGAATGATCAGCGGTACGCTGGCTGCCAGAAACCAGGCCCCTGCCAGATTGGAAAAACCGAGCCAGCTCATCTTCGCACCCAGCCCTGTCGACACAGCTGTTCAAACAGCACAGCCGTGAGCGCCGTCGCGCTGCTGATCGAAAGAAATCGGCCGTTCCGCCGACGACACATCGAGTCGAGGGATTCCTGGAGCCACATCCGCTGGTCATGGTAAACGTGCAGCAGCTCCGAGGCATTTGTAATGTCCAGCGTGTCTCCGGTCTCACCGTCCACGAGCCGCAGGTCTCCCTGCAGATTCGGACTGATTTCTGATTCGCCCATGACCTGCAGTCCCCAGACCTCCAGCCCGCTGCTGTACAGCAGATTGAGCGGCCGGCTGAGGTCACCCAGTGTCAGGAAGTCACTCAGCAGAATCGCGATACCCCGCCCCCGATGGAACCGCAGCATTGTCTCGATCGCCTGTTCCACCGGTATGCTGCCGCCCCCTTCAACCTGCTCCAGAAACGTCAGCAGCGGACGGATCCGGTTTCGACCCGTGCCCGGAGCCAGCATCCAGGGCTGCCCCGCACGCTGGTGAATCGCATAGACACTGACCCGCTCCACACTCAGCAGCCCCATGATGCCGAACGCAGCAGCCAGCTGTCTGGCCCGCAGCAGCTTGTCCTCGAACACCATCGACGTCGAAGCATCCACCAGCAGCACCACGTGCAGCTCTTCTTCATGCTGAAACTGCTTGATGTACGGACGATTCAGACGGGCGAAGATATTCCAGTCCACATACCGGAGATCATCGCCCGCCACATAGTCCCGGTAGTCTGCGAAATCCGTACTGCTGCCGCCCTTGCCGGAAAGGTGCTCGCCACGGCTGCGATTCGTCAGTCGCCGCAGGGGCTTCAGCCGCATCCGCTCCACCTGATTCAGAACGGAGTTCTCGAACAGTGATGTCAGCTGAGACTTTGCCGCAGTGCCCATGTTCGAAGTCCACCCGTTCCTGATGACAGGGCACCACCGCATGACAGCGGCCGGTGACATACCCCGTCAGATCCTGTTCCAGCCACGCTCCAGGACGATCCCGCCCGGCCTAAACTTCAGCCGGCAGCAGACGAACGCATTCCTCGATCAGATCGCGAACGGAAACATTCTCGGCCTGCCCGTCGTAGTTCAACAGCGCCCGATGCTGCAGCACCTCAGGCGCAAAATATCGGATGTCCTCGAAGGCCACATGCGCCCGGCCCTGACTGAGCGCCCTGACGCGTGCACCCCGAATTAACGCCTGAGCCGCCCGGGGACTCGCCCCCCACCGCAGGAACTTCTTCACCCGGTCACTCGAAAACTCACTGTCGGGATGAGTCGCCAGTATCATGCGGCAGGCATAGTCCCGCATGGGATCGCTGACGACAACGCGATCCAGAATTGTCCGCAGATGCAGAATTCCGGGACCATCCATGATGGGTTCGGCCGTGTATTTCTGCTTCAGGATCGTGCGCGTGACGACGTCATTCAGTTCTTCCCGCGTCAGAAACGGCACGACCACCTTATACATGAAACGGTCCAGCTGTGCTTCCGGCAGCGGAAACGTGCCTTCCTGCTCGATCGGATTCTGTGTGGCCAGGACAAAAAACGGCGGCTGCATATGGTAGGTGTGGCCACCGGTCGTCACCGTTCCCTCCTGCATGGTTTCCAGCAGCGCGGACTGAGTCTTGGGAGTGGCCCGGTTGATCTCGTCCGCCAGCAGGAGCTGAGTGAAGATTGGTCCCTGCCGAAACTCGAAGCGGTACCGGCCGTTCTCATCAGTGGTCATCATGTTCGTCCCGATGACATCCGCCGGCATCAGGTCGGGCGTAAACTGAATTCGACGAAAATCCAGCTTCAGGACCGTCGACAGCGCCTTGACCAGCTCGGTCTTCCCCAGACCCGGCACACCTTCCAGC
>SYLK01000373.1 GCA_005809115.1 Planctomyces sp.
ACGGGCATGATCGTGCTCTGGTGCGTTGGACTGGGACTGCACGCCACGGCCCGGACATTCGGGACACTCGCATGGGGGCGCGTCATTCTGGGAATCGGGCAGTCGGGGGTGTATCCCGCACTCAGCCGGGCATCCCGCTGCTGGTTTCCGGCCGGCACCCGAACCACCGCTCAGGGATGGATTGGCGTGTTTTCGGGCCGCATGGGAGGCGTGAGCGCAAGCGTCCTGATTGGGTATCTGGTGCTGGGAACCTGGAATATTCCGTGGCAGACGGCCGTCTCCGGGCTGGCGGTGAGCGGCATTCTGCTCGCCCTGGTATTCGCGGTCGTGTATCGCAATTCTCCGGCCCGGCACCCGGCCGTAAATGCCGCCGAGGTCGAGTTGATTCAGCAGGGTGAAGCGACCGACACAAACACGCGCCGACTGAGTTTTCGTGAACTCTTTCAGCGGATGTCAGGCAGGTCTGTGCGGAACCTGCTGTCGCTGAACGGACAGATGCTGCTGAGTGCCGCGGCCGATGATATTTTTGCCGGCTGGATCCCGACGTTCCTGAGCGTTGTGCATCACCTGAAGTTTCAGGAGATGGGAATTTACTGGGCGCTGCCCCTGGTTGGCGGAGCGCTTGGGGGAGCGACTGGCGGGTGGCTGAATGATCTTCTGATTCGTCGTACCGGCAACCGCCGCTGGTCTCGGACGGGCGTCGGCGCTGCCGGCAAGGGGACGGCCGGCGTCCTCCTGCTGTTCGGACTATTGTGGTATGACCAGCCCTACACGTTCTGCGTCATCCTGTTCTTTGTGAAGTTCTTTTCAGACTGGAGTCTGGCCACGACCTGGGGGGCGGTCACCGACATCAGCGGTCGCGACACCGCGACCATCTTTGCCTTCAATAACGCTGTGGGAACTCTGGGGGCCGTGATTGCACCAATGATTTACGGCCCCATCGCCCAGCATGCGGGCTGGAAACCTGTCTTCGTGACCGGGGCCGGAATCTATTTTCTGTGCGCTCTCAGCTGGCTGCTGTTCAACAGCACGATCCCTGTCATGCGGGATGAACCTGCGGCTCCGGCCGATCCTGGCTGACATCCGGTGGCAGGATCATCTGTCCGGCGCGAATCGTCAGGCGGGGTGACCAGTGAGCACCGCAGCGCTGCACGCCGTGCGCGTCCCGCAGGATCCCGGGCGGATGAAAGTTCAGGATCGTCAGATCGGCGCAGGCGCCTGGAGTGAGCGAACTGGTTTCTCCCGTGAGTCCCAGAATGGCGGCGGGAGTCTTCGTTACCGCTGCGAACACTGCGGATTCCGACATTCCGACGGCACACAGTTTTGACATGACGAGCGGCAGAGCGTGACGCGGCGGTACGCGCAAGTGAGCCTGCTGCAGATCCGTTGAAATTGTGTCCGGAGCAAATCCGTCGGCGATGGCGGCCTCCGCCACATCGAAACTGAAAGACGCCATCCCATGGCCGACATCGAACAAAATACCGCGTTCCCGCGCTGTGCGAATGCATGGCAGCACACGACCGGCCTGCACGATGCAATGCGGTGCGCGCCGAAAACAGTACGTCACCACGTCACCCGGTCGCAGACAATTCAGCTGATCCGCCAGTGGCCAGTCCTCCGGACGCCGCATCCCGAACAGGAGAGGCAGTCCTGTTTCCGCCGCTGCCTCCAGGCCACGGCACTGTACTTCACGCGGGTCACTGTTCCCGCAGGCATGATGACTGACATTCACGGACAGCGAACGGATGTGTTCTCTGTGACGCCGGACTGCCGCCACGCAGTGTGCCACATCGGCATGCTCCAGGTCAGCGAAACAGCCATGTGGGCTGGTTTCCCCAATGCGCGACAGATTCAGCGACAGCAGGACGCGCGTCCGCGACGGCTGAATCGTGTGCTGCACGAAGTTGTCCACATCATCGGCCCCGGCGTCCCCCTGCGACTGTACCGTGGTCACGCCGCACGGGAGCAGGTGTTGATCCGGACTGACGCCGAATACCGAGACCCGGCAGGCCGGATGCGCGTGCAGATCACACAGCCCCGGCAGCACGATGGCATCCGGGAACCTGAGCTGAACAACGTCGTCCCGGCCCGACGGTCTGTCTGCCGCATCGTCAGATGACGATGACGGGATGACGGAGTGGATCCGATCATGGTGTACCACGACGGTTCCGGGACCGTCGATTCCGCTGAGCGGACAGACCAGGCGGCCGGCACTCAGCATGATCACTCGGAACGGCTGATTCATCCGCCCTCTGCCGCCGGCATGCGACCGATGCAGCAGCAGACCTGCGCCGTGGACACGTGGTCGGGACGTGTCAGGCAGGCCAGGAAATCGTTCCTGACCTCGTCGAATTCCGCACCGCAGAAATCCTGCAGAAGCTGCATCCGGTCAAATCGCGCCTGCCAGGCCTCGAGCACATCGGGCCGAGCTGGTCCTGTAAACGACAGTTCCTGATCCGGAACGGTGAAAATCCGCTCGACTCTGCAGCCCAGGTTCAGCAGCCATTCGGTCAGTCGGCCGCCCATGCGAAAATCGTATCGATTTGCCGCAATCGCGTCACGGACGTACCCGTCCAGCAGTTCCTGCGTGCGGACAGTCAGGGGGCGGTGACCGAACAGATCATCGACTTCAGTGACTGCCACCCAGGCGTTCGGGCGGAGCGTCTGCAGCCACGGCTTCAGCATGCTTGTAAGGTCTGGAAAATACGCGGCCGTAAAACTGCACCACAATCCGTCATAAGATTGCGAAAGGTTCGACGGTTCCCGCAGATTTCCCAGGCGGAAATCAACGCCGGGGATGTTACGGGCAACGGCCGTGGCAAGGAGATCCGGGTTCATATCCACGCCAGTCACGCGTGCCCCCCGAGCCGCCAGTTCGGCGGCCAGGGCACCAATGCCGCATCCCAGATCCAGCACGGACTGTCCGGGCGTCAGGGGAATCTCCTCCAGAATGGTGGCCCACGAGCGCCACGCGAACTGGCGCTGAGACTCGACGGAAAGATCCATCACGATCTCCGTACGGACGGGAACATGACTCGCTCGCAGCCGGTTTGGATCGGCTCGGATCGGCACTGGATTCGGGAACGAGGTTTTCTGGCGTTGTTTTTCCGCCTGGTTGACTCATCAAATCGACATCCGGTCGCTATAAGCCCGGTGGCTGCTGGCTGCTGCGCGAACGGCGGTCGAGAATCTTCACAGAAATCCGGAGCATTGCCAGTCATGAAGGTTTCCGCTGACACGTCGTCCGTGAGCACTCGCGGGCAGTATATGACATTGATTGCCGCATTTCTCGGCTGGCTGTTCGATGGATTCGAGCTGGGGCTGCTGCCGCTGGTGGCACGTCCGGCCCTGAATGAGCTGCTGGCGGCGGAGATTGAGGAGCGAGGCGCAGCCTACGTCGACCTCTGGGAAGGAGTCTGGACCGCCGGATTTCTGGTGGGAATGTCCACCGGCGGCGTGCTGTTCGGCTGGCTGGGCGATCGGATTGGCCGGGTGCGGGCCATGACACTCAGCGTGCTGGCATATTCGATCTTCTCCGGGCTGTGCTGTTTCGCGGGTTCGGCTGAGTCCTTTTTTGCATATCGATTCGTCGCAGCACTCGGACTGGGCGGAGAATGGTCACTGGGAGTTGCCCTGGTGATGGAAATCTGGCCCAACAAGTCCCGTGCGCTGCTGGCAGGGCTGATCGGAGCTGCAGCGAACGTCGGGTTTCTGATCGTCGCTGTGTTTGCCCTGGTTCTGGGACGTTTCATTCAGTCTGCGGGGGGCTGGCTGGCTGCGACGGGACTGCCGGCCGACTGGGTGGAGATGCTGGTGGCCAATCAGGGCTGGCGACTGCTGATGCTGCTGGGCGCGTCGCCGGCCGTGCTGACGTTCTTTATCCGTCTGATGGTTCCGGAATCGGAGAAATGGCTGCATCAGCAGAAACAGGGTGCCACGTCCAACTGGGCGGCACGTGACCTGCTGGCCGTCTTTGTGGGCGCCCTCGGGGCACTGCTGATCGTCTATGTCTGGCTGGGGAAATACTCAGCTCCCGTGCGACTGGGCGGTTCCGTCGTCGGACTGCTTGCAGCACTCGGCGGTTACCTGTATCCCGTATACCGTTACCTGCAGCGTTCTCAGCGGGGAAAAGACACTCCTGAGACCCCGCCAGTTCACGGCGAACAACGGCACGACTTGCGTGGCACGATGTCGCGTCTGATTATAGGGGCCGTGCTGAGCGGCGTGGCGCTGATTGGCACATGGGCATCGGTCCAGCGGGCACCCTCGTGGGCAAATGATCTGGCGCGCGCCGAGGGCGAAAAAGCAGGGCTCGCCCCGGCGGAAGTTGACCAGTTACGGACGTCGGCGCGGGCGAAGACGCAGATTTATTCAGGCATTGGTGCCATCTTTGGAACCATGGCCGGAGCGCTGCTGGGGAACGCCATCGGGCGCCGTCCCACCTATGTGCTGCTGTGCCTGGGGGCTCTGGGATCCTCGCTGCTGTTC
>SYLK01000374.1 GCA_005809115.1 Planctomyces sp.
AATCCCGGGGAATAATATCCGCTGTGCACGCAGGGGGGAATGAGCCTGTCCGCCGGATGAATGCGTCGGGGTCTGGGGCTTTGGCGGTTCGCTCGAAGAGATCCGCTGTCCCGGACAGAAAGTACACGGAAGCATGCCGAAATGGGATAGTATCCGATTCGACGCGGAAACATTCGACCCGGAGCAGGTGATGCAGCTGGGACTGACAGACTGGTGACGCGTGAAGCACCGATGCAGAAATGAAAACCAGGCCCCGCCCCAGGTGCAGCACGGCAGCCAGTCGTCGAGGAAATCGTGGGTCTGGTGGACGCCGTCTGCCGGGCGCATCTTCGTTCCAACCGGGCTACGACCCCTCCCTCGCGGCAAAAGGAATGATCATGCGTGACCCAGGAACGCGTGACTCAGGCCAGAAGAAAACAAAGAACCCCTAACAAAACCGGGACTGGCTCCCGCAAGTGCCCAGAAAACGCTGGAGAAACTGTCAGGTGAGGGTGCCTGTCCCGGTTTTGTTCTAAGAATTCGTGTGTCACTGACTCATTCAGAAGGAGAAGGACCAATGGCAACATTTATCACAACGATCAAGTTCACTCATCAGGGTATCTAGGACATCGACCACTCGACAAAGCGGGCGGCAATCTTCAAAGCCGAGGTCAGGAAACTCGGTGGGAAGGTCAAAGAGATCTACTGGACTCTCGGCGACCACGACGGCCTGCTGATCCTGGAAGCCCCGGACGATGAAACGGCCACTGCCGTCATGCTGCATCTCGGGGCAATGGGCAACGTCCATACCACGACCTGTCGAGCCTTCACCGCCGCCGAGATGGAGAAGATCGTGGCAAAGGTGCACCCAGCCTGAACCTCGGTGCTGAAGGCCTGGATGTCAAAGGCAGACCGCATACGGTACTGATCCATGGTGTGTGAATGTCCGAGACAACGTCAATCCAGCCGGGGCGTTATCGGCACTACAAAGGCCACGAATACACCGTCATCGGCCCGGCCCGGCACAGTGAGACACTGGAAGAACTCGTCCTCTACCGGCAGGAGTACGGCGAACACGGCCTGTGGGTGCGGCCGAGGCAGATGTTCTCTGAGACGGTGCAGGTCGCCGGGCTGGAAGTGCCCCGGTTTCAGTTGCTGCGTTCGGGCAGCGAGCAGGTCGGTGAATGCGTCAGGAACTTCTTCGATGATCTTCCGCCACATCTGCCCACGGAGATCGTCCAGACGCTCATCGAGTGCGCCGACGTACGCATCGAGCGGATCGTATCGCACGGCCACGCCTCAGCCCCCGATTTCTGGTACGACCAGCCCCTGCACGAGTGGGTCATCCTGCTGCAGGGAGCGGCGCGGCTGGAATTCGCAGAGCGCATGGTTGAGATGAAGCCGGGCGACTGCATCAACATCCCGGCGTACAGGAAGCACCGGGTTGACTGGACAACGCCGGACAAGCCGACGGTGTGGCTGGCCGTATGGTATCGTGATCCCCGATGATTGTGTGCATCCAGCCACTGCTCAACCCGGAGCCCCGAGGAGCGGACGGTGCCTGTGTAAGAACCCCTGACAAGACCTGCGTGAGCCGCGGAGGTTTTGTCAGGGGGGTCTGCGTCCGATGTCACCACAATGGCTGACCTGAAATTCTCTCCCGAATGACGACCACGTTCTCCCCAGGCACCACACCGAACACAGTGCGATCCGCCAGCGGGCAGATTCTGACCGTTCCCACTGGCTGGGTGCTGTTGCCGCCCGGTGACGCTGCCCTGACACGACGAGTAAAGGCCGCTGGTGATCACTGGGTTGTACAGGAGAAGAAAGGCCGCAAGGTATTTTCCAAAGGCGTCTGGGCACCAGCCGCGACCATAGACCGCATTCGTGACGAACTCGAATCAGAACGGTCCACCGAGGGATTCGCCAGACGCAGGGAAGCTGACGCCCGACGACGGGAACAGGCTCAGGCGGAATACGTCGAAGACTTTTACGGAACAGTTCTGGCCTTCATCGCCTTCCACCAGAATTACTCCGATCTGGCCCACAGGATGGCTCGGGCGGTGACGGACCACGCAACGCCGGTCGGAAGCGGGACCGTGGCACGCACGCGTCGCATCCCGGTTGAGCAGCGTGCTGAAGCGGCCGTGATCGCCTGGATGCGGCATCAGACGACCAGCTATGACGGGATGAAAATTCCGCGAGTGAAGGGCGAACGCCGTGAAGTGCGACGAATGCTCGCCCAGAGGTCGAAGGCACTGCTGGGACAATATCGGCGAGGAGTGGCGGGCGGGGATGACTGCCCGCTGCGGACGGCTCTGGAGACTCGAGTTCGCCGCCCAGGCCAGTGACTCTGATCCCTGCCGCGGAACTCTCATAGCCTCTGCGATCCGCAGCATCTGGCGGCAATGTCCGGACGATCCGGACGTGGGCGAGTTGTTTGCCCGGGCTCTGATGTTCTGTCACGCATGGTACTGTTTCTGTCAGTCGATGTGCTGCATGTCAATCTGGTATCCTTTGCGACTTTCTCTCGAGAGGAACGAATTCGCCTGAGGGTCGCCAATAATTTCCCGCCCGGCAGGATCCCAGTTGACAGGACTGTCAAGGCGCATTGCAATGTTGCTCAGATGGCAGATCTCCAGCATCCGATTGTGCGACCACACGTCGGAACTCGGCTGTTTCCGGGACTTCATTGCCTCTGTGAAATTCGCTGTGTGATTTTCCGGAACGAGTCCGCCGTAAATGTCTGTGATGGCATTTTCCGGCAGCGGTCTGCCCTGCAGATCCTCGACCGGCCTGCCGGTGATCTTTCCACGATTCACGAAGAAACGCCCTTCGGATCCTTCAAACAGAATCCCGTTGTCGCCTTCACTGGTGATGATCATCTCGACATTGTTCGGCAGATCGACTTTGATGCGAAATGTCGT
>SYLK01000375.1 GCA_005809115.1 Planctomyces sp.
CGGCGGAACACTGTTTCTGGATGAAATCGGTGACATGAGTCTCGGTGGACAGGCCAAACTGCTCCGGGTTCTGGAACAGAAAGTGATCACCCGTGTAGGTGGATCACAGCCCATCCCAATCGACGTTCGCATTGTCGCGGCGACCAACGCGAATCTGAGCGAAGCGGTTCGCGCGCGGCGATTCCGGGAGGATCTCTATTATCGGCTCAGTGTGGTGACGCTGGACCTGCCACCACTGCGAGATCGGCCGGAGGACATCCTGCCGCTGGCGGAGTTTTTCCTCAGGCGATTCGCTCAGCAGGCAAAACGTCCGCATCTGCAGCTTTCCGCCGAAGCGCGACGCCGGCTGCAGGCCCATGCCTGGCCGGGAAATATTCGTGAGCTCCGCAATCTGATGGAGCGGATGGCGTTTCTGACAGCCGGGGATCGGATCGAAGCGCAAGACCTGGCGTTTATCCTGAGTCCGGACGCGGCGAGCCTGGGTCGACCAGCCCTTGACGCCGGCCTGGAAGAAGCGACACGTGAGTTCCAGCGTGATTTCATTCGCCGCTGTATCCGCCAGGCCGCCGAGAACATGACGCTGGCCGCCGAAATCCTCGGACTGCACCGCTCGAATCTGTATCGCAAAATGAAGCAGCTGGAAATGAAGGAGGTTGGGGGGCAGAGCTGAGTCATTCCGGCCGTTTCGACGAGGCACTGCGGCAGTGATCAGCTGCGGCAGTGATCTGACGCGGCAGAACGGCGGCCGCAGAACGGCGGCCGCAGAACGGCGGCCGCAGAACGGCCCCTGGGACCTTGCCGAAAGCGAGAATCCGTCAGGTCCCGGAAGCTGGCCTTGATTACCGCGACTGTTCTGCAATATTCCTTGGCAGTGAACGATGATGCAGATCCAGCGGCGCATGGTCGTGTTGTCGCCAGCGGGGTGGCCGAGTCGCTGCCAGTGGTGCAGCGGAATCAGGACAGGCTGCTGGTCGTCGATCGGCGGGTGCCGGTATCCGACCGGGGCGGAACAGGCCGGGAGGGGGCTGGAGAGTTGACCCCGGCAGATTGACGACCGGGCTGTGAAAGGCCTTCACATGAAGATTCCTCAGATTCCGCCGCTTCTGATCTATGGCATTGTGCTGACCGGCTTTGTGGCGACGAACCTGATTCTGGCGCATCTGCTCGGACCCAGAAAAAAGACGGCCGTCAAGGACATGCCGTACGAGTCCGGGATGGATCCGGTGGGCGATGCCAGGCAGCCCTTCGATGTGCGATTTTATCTGGTGGCGATCCTGTTTCTGGTGTTTGATGTAGAGCTGCTGTTCCTCTACCCCTGGGCGGTCAGTGCCTACGGCGGAACAGGGGGCATTGGTGTTCCGGCACGGGAAGCGGCGATTCCGGCCGAGTTGCGGGACACGGTTTTCGCGGTGATGCTGGTCTTCATGGCGACGCTGTCGCTGGCATGGGTGTACGCATTGCGTAAGGGGGTGTTTCGATGGCGGTAGGACTACCGGAAAACATCTTTCTGACGCGGCTGGATGCGGCGGTCAGCTGGGCGCGATCCAACAGCCTCTGGCCGATGCCGTTTGCGACGGCCTGCTGCGGGATTGAGCTGATGGCGACAGCGGCCTCGCGATATGACCTCGCGCGGTTCGGGGCCGAAGTGATGCGGTTCAGTCCGCGCCAGTGTGACCTGCTGATCGTCGCCGGGCGCGTGGTCATGAAGATGCTGCCGGTGCTCCAGCGGATCTGGCTGCAGATGCCCGAGCCGAAGTGGTGTATTTCGATGGGTGCCTGTGCCTGTTCCGGCGGTGTGTTTGATTCCTATGCGGTCGTGCAGGGCGTCGACCGATTCATTCCGGTGGATATGTACGTGCCGGGATGTCCGCCGCGTCCGGAGCAGTTGCTGGCTGCAATCATTGAGATGCAGAAGAAGGTTCGCCGGACCGGTACGCATGACGGCCGCGAGTTTCTGACGCGGACCACGCCCACCGGACCGGATCGATTCGACGCCGACGAGCTGCGACGTGTGCGCGACCTGGACCTGGTGCAGCTGGGGAGTCCCGCGTCGCTGCGCCAGTCGCTGGCAGGGCCAGGAATTGCTCGACCAGGAATAGCTCGACCAGGAGTGTCCGACAATGGTTGATCTGGAGGAGCTGCAGCGGCGTCTGGGTGTATCGCTTCAGGAGTCGCGATTTCGCCACAACCGTCGGTTTGATGTGGCGTCGGAAAGCGTGTTTGGCCTGCTCCGGCTGTTGTCCTGCGAGCACGGTTTCAACATGCTGGTGGACATTACTGCCGTGGACTATCTCGAGTACCCGGCGGCGGTCGACCGGTTTCGGGTCATCTACCAGCTGCTGAATGTGGACAGCGGGGAGCGTCTGGTTGTCCGAACGCCGCTGAATCCGCCGGACCTGCAGCTCAGCTCGGTGGTCTCGCTGTGGTCGGGTGCCAACTGGCTGGAGAGAGAAGTATACGACATGTTCGGGATTGTGTTTACGGGTCATCCCGATCTGCGGCGCATCCTGATGCCCGACGAATTTACCGAGTATCCGCTGCGAAAGGATTACCCGGTGAAGGGTCGCGGCGAGCGTCACAATTTTCCGGTCATCACTCGCGCTGAGAGCTGACATTATCCTTCTGAATTCCCGAAATGCGGGCGCCGGCCGGGACCATGCCACTAACACC
>SYLK01000376.1 GCA_005809115.1 Planctomyces sp.
CAGAAAGTGATGATCAACGTTGGTTCGGTGGGCCAGCCACGCAATAATGACTCGCGTTCCTCGTACGTCACCATTGATAACGACCTGGTTCAGTTCCACCGTGTGGCCTACGACTTCGAAAAGACGATCGAAAAAATCTACGCGATTCCCGAACTTGACAATTTTCTGGGTGACCGCCTGCGTGAAGGTCGCTGACGCCGGGGCTCTGACACCGGACCGCTGCGGGAGGAAAACTGACCCGGAACCTGCAGTTTCAGGCGGGGCGTGGATACCACCGGGCGACGGTTTTGATTATCGTGTTGCCGGCGAGGCGGCCTGAATTCGCCCCGGGACCGATCTCTGCGAACGTCGGGATTCGGAAAAAATCGGGAAACCTCTGATCCCGCCACCGAGTTCGTTCGTTTTCTGAGATCCCTCGCTGTTATGGAAAATCAACGCCTCTTCACTTTTCTCCTGCTGTCTGTCGCCACTGTCTGGCTCTGGGGGGCGATTGTTGCGCCCAGGCTCTTCCCACAGCCTGAAAAGCCGGCTGCTCAGGAATTAGTGGGAGAAACCGGGACCGAGCCGATCGACGCACCAGCAGAGGCTGCAGAAATTTCCGCTCAGCCCCCTGCGGACACTCCGCAGCAGTCCCCCGAGGCCGCTGCGGTAAACACCGTTGAGGTGAACCCCGCTGAGGTGAACCCCGCTGATCCGGCTGCCACGCTCCCCGCACATCCGCCTGTGGCCGTGACCCTCGGTTCTCTGGACCCCGAGAGTGGTTATGGCCTGCAGGTGGGGCTGACATCTGCCGGTGCGGCGGTCGAGGAGATTCAGCTGACGGATCCGCAGTTTCGCGATCTGCAGGATCGTGGAAATCAGGTTCGGGTGGTCGGCAACAACACCGGTCTCGATCGAACGTTCACCACAGCCGTCAATCTGATCGACGACCAGCTGGTGCGGCATGACGGTCGCAGTCTGGAATCCGAACACTGGAAGCTGGACCAGGAAACGGACACGCCGGAGGGCATGTCGGCGGCGTTTTCCTACGACGCGCCTGACGGACGCCTTCGCGTGGAGAAAGTCTATCGACTGCTTCGTTTCCGACAGCCGGCTGACCAGCGGCAGGCGGCCTTCCGGACTGAGCCTGTCGGTTACACGGTGGAGTGTGAGATTCGGCTGATCAATCTGGCGGCAGACGTCCAGGATGTCACCTACGAGCTGCAGGGGCCGGTGGGGGTCCTGCTGGAGAATCAGGAGCACACGAGCAAGTTTCGCGACATCAAGATCGAGTTCCTCTCGGGCAGCAGCGATGTGACCCTGTCATCAAGGCAGGTTGCTGACAAGCGCAGCGAATATGAAGAGGAGGCCGGGCGCAGCCTGTCGCGCGCGGAACTGTTTGCGAAACAGCGCGAGAACGACAAATGGACGGGTGTGTTTCGGTATGCGGGGATTGACGTCCAGTTCTTTGCCGCGCTCGTCGCGCCACTGGACGATCGCTCTCCGGAAGAGCGTCTGGCCGGAAAATGGATTGATCGCACCTATCCCGTGCTGATTTCCGAGGATCGCCGTGATGCGTCAAGAAGCGACATCAGCTTTCGAATGGTTTCCACGCCTCTGGTTCTGCAGCCGAAAGGCGACAGCGACACGGTGGTGCATCGGTACGCGCTGTACACCGGGCCGAAGCGACGCGGGCTGCTGGATCCGCTGCCCCTGGCCGCCGCCCGCGTTCTGGATTACGGTACGTGGTTCGGCTTCGTCGCCCGCGGGATGCACTGGCTGCTTGATCTCTTTTACGGCTGGGGGATGCCGTATGTCCTGGCCATCATTTCCCTCACGGCACTGGTCCGGGGGTGCCTGTTTCCGCTGTCGCGAAAGCAGGCGATCAGCGCTGCGAAAATGAAGGATCTGCAGCCGCTGCTGACTGAGCTGAAGACAAAATACGGCGATGATCGCGAGAAGCTGGCCCGAGCACAGATGGAACTGTGGCGGAAAAACCAGATCAATCCTCTGGCCGGATGTCTGCCGCTGTTCATACAGATGCCGATCTTCATCGGCCTGTACACGTCGCTGAATACGGCGGTTGACCTGCGACTCGCCCGTTTCCTCTGGATTGACAATCTGGCGGCACCTGATGCTCTCTTCCGCGTTCCGTTTGACCTGCCGTTTCTCGGGCGTGACATCAGCCTGCTGCCGTGTCTGACGGTGGGACTGTTTCTGATTCAGCAGAAGCTGTTCATGCCACCAGCCATGGACGAGCAGCAGGAAGCGCAGCACAAGATGATGAACATGATGACGGTCTTCTTTGGATTCATGTTCTGGCATCAGCCGGCCGGGCTGTGTCTGTATTTCATTGCTTCGAGCCTGTGGGGTATCGCGGAACGTCTGCTGCTGGCCAGAACTTCGGGGACACAACCGACTGCCAGTGAGGCAGATGCGATGAAGGACGAATCTGCGACTCAGGTAATCTCAGCGAAGCCCTCTCCACCCCGGGACCGGAACGTGGCTCCGGCCGCCACCGGCATGTTGCGGAAACTGATGGATCTGGCCACGGATGCCCGGGAGAACGCCGAAAAGACGCACCCCAGGGATGCGCGTGGCAAACGGAAGAAACGGACGCGCTGAAATCTCACTGTGAGTCTGTGGCAGCAAACTGGTCTGATGGTCTGATACTCAATCGGGAGCAGAATTCATGGGATTATTCGACAAACTGCGCGGCGAACTGATTGATATCATCGAATGGCTCGATGATTCCCGACATACGCTCGTCTGGCGTTTTCCGCGATATCAGAACGAAATCAAGAACGGTGCCCAGCTCATCGTCCGTCCGGGGCAGGCGGCCGTTTTTGTGCATCGCGGTCAGATCGCGGATATCTTTGAGCCGGGCAACTATGAACTGAAGACTGACAATCTCCCGATTCTCAGCACAATCGCCGGCTGGAAGTATGGCTTCAACAGTCCGTTCCGCGCTGAAGTCTATTTCGTCAGCACGCGTCAGATTACGGATCTGAAATGGGGCACGCCCAACCCCATCATGCTGCGGGATCCGGAATTTGGTCCGATTCGGATTCGCGCCTTCGGTACGTACGCCGTGAAGGCCGCCGATCCCAAAGCGCTGCTGCAGGAGCTTGTGGGAACTGACAGC
>SYLK01000377.1 GCA_005809115.1 Planctomyces sp.
ACCGGGATCATCCTGCTCCTGAAAACATTTGCCCATCATCAGTCTGGCATGCAGACCGATGGTATTCGTGCGCCAGCTGCTGTGAATCTCCTCAAACAACCGGGACGCCCCGATCAGAATCTCGCGACGTTCGTCCGTACCCCTCGGCCACGTCTGGCCGCGTTCGTATGAGCAGCGGGTCAGGTAATACCACGCACGCAGGTATCGGCTTTCGGCCTGTCCCCGAAGTTCATACTGTTCCGGGTCCCTGAGTTCGTCAATAAACGTGGGAAATGCCCGGAACTGCGCCTCGTACGCATCGTGCGCCTTCTGGTAGATGCCTTCAGCCTCGTCGATCATCAGGCGGGCCTGTTGCTGAAGCGCCGCCTGCTGCTGCTGATCGGCCGTCGCTTCGGCCTGCCAGATCAGAGATTTCGCCCGTTCCAGCCGCAGCTCCGCCAGACTCGAATTAGCAAAGGCCGCCTGAGAATGGTTCGCATGCTCGGCCGCAAATCGGCGAAAGGCTTCTTCCGCTCGGATCAGGATCTGCTCACGGTCTTCCGGCACCCGTGTCCCGCTGCCCAGTTCCTGCAGCGTCTTTCCCCGCTCGAGGTCGAGCACCTCGCGAATTTCGGCTGACGTTCCCGTGCCCTGTTCGAGCTGATCGAGGTACTCGAGCGCTGTATCAAGATACCCGCGATCACGCAGACCATCCAGGAACTCCGGCACCAGCGACTGGCCCGCGGCCTGCCCAGCCGTTCCCAGGACCAGCAGCACCAGCAGTACCAGTGGCAGAAATGCAGCAGGTCGCGGAGAGGGGGCCGTCCGTCCGGAGCTTCCTGTGATGCGCGCCGAGCCCGCGGCCACCGGGAACAGTCGCGGAAGGCCGCAGCTGATCCGCCGTTGATAGTGGAAATCCACAGGCACTCCTTCGAACAACTGACAAACCCTGCCACCGCCGGCCAGCTGCCGTAAAGCATACGACGTTGCTGTCACAGTGGCAACGGTTGAAGCTCCCTGAATACCTCAAAGGGCGGGTTCTGCGAATTTCCGGCGACTTCTCTGTGTAGCACAGTCCCGGTTCGTTACAGTGAGCCCTCAACGATCAGCGCGGGAGTTCTGTCCGACCGGACAGCCATCCCCTGTGAATCAGGTCAGCCTGTCGGAACGCGGGTGTTCCTGCTGATCGGGTGTCATCCTGGATGCGGGAGTTCAGTCGTGGGTGAAAACATCACGCTGACGGAAACGGACAAAGAACTGCCGAAGCATGTCAAGAACGGCTTCATGCGGTATCGGGACTTTCAGCCGCTGACACAGGGCGGCGAGGCGATTCTGAGGACCTGCGTTGACGACAATCTCGGTCGCACAGTCGTCATGAAGACGCTGCAGCCTCAGTTTCAGAACCTGGATACATACCAGAAGCGGTTTCTCCGGGAGGCGCGCGTCACGGCCCAGATCCCCCATCCGGCAACGATTCCCGTGTATGAACTGAGCCGCGATTCCGACGGCAATCCGTACTTCACAATGAAGAAGCTGACTGGCCGGGATCTGTGCGACATCCTCGATCAGCTCGCGGCCAATGACGAAGCAACGGTACGGAAGTTTTCGCGGGACACCCTGCTGCGGGTTCTGGTCCATGTGGGTCAGTGCCTGGCGTTCTCGCATGCTCGAGGGGTCGTCCATCGCGACATGAAACCGGCCAACATCATGATCGGCGACTACGGAGAAATCATGGTCCTTGACTGGGGCCTGGCCAAAGTCTGGGATATGCCGGATGACGACGAAGTCGCGAAGCAGATTCGCAGCGGCCAGCAGCGAATCTCCGGCCGACTCACCGGCAAGGGTGATGTTCAGGGAACACCGTTTTACATGTCACCGGAGCAGGCCACGGAAACCGGCAACGTGGATGAACGAACCGATATCTACAATATGGGAATCATTCTGTTCGAACTGCTGACGGGTGAGAGTTACATGTCGGGACGCAATTTTCGCGAAATCAAGCGAAAAATCCTGGAAGATCCCGTCCGGGCTCCCGCAGCGGTCGCGCCCCACAGGCGGATCTCCCGGGAACTCAACGCCGTCTGCGTGAAAGCTCTGCACAAAAAGCCGGAGCAACGCTACCAGACCATGACGCTGATGATCGAAGACCTGCAGACCGCCCTGGACGGCGGCATTCCGGAAGCATGCGGGGACCAGTCCGGGCCGGCGCGATTCAAACTTCGCCTGAGCCGGTCGCTGACACCCGCGTGCGGTGTCTCACTGCTGCTGGGTTTCCTGCTCTGCCTGATCGGGCAGCTGATATTTCGCTGGATCCTGCCCTGATCGGCTGCCGGACCCTTCCCGCAGATTTCCACCAGAGGAAGCAGTGTGGTGCTGAGGATCGGGCTCACACGCCCGACGGCAGCGGCAGCCCCCCGGGCACGAGAAACGGGTGCGGAACGGGGTGCGCCAGTCGGTTGTGAACACACACGCGCGCTACCGCCGGTTACAGTCTGCCGCGGGCGCAGATGTGGTAGTAGACGTCGGCAGCCTGCCTTAATTGCTCGATGGAGATCCATTCGTCCTTCGTGTGAGCCTGGGCGATGTCGCCAGGCCCGAAAACCACCGACGGGATTCCGACGGCGGCCAGACGCGACGCGTGGGTTCCATAAGGCACCCCGATGACCTGACGCGGTCCGATCACAGCCAAGATCGAGTCCATCAGCAGTGCCGCCAGTGAGCCGTTGTGCTCATCACCCAGTGGTGGACCGATGCAGTAGGGCTCATCATGCTGCACTTCGAAGTCCAGCCGTTTCTGCAGGTAGTCTCTGACCTCGTCGCGAACCGCACTGGAGTCCTCACCCGGCATGACCCTGCGATCAATGTCGATCACGGCCCCGTCGGGTACCACGTTCACGCTGCTGCCACCGGCGATCAGCCCCACACTCAGCGTGGCAGGCCCGCACAACGGATGCGCCAGACGCGATCCGGGCAGCCATTCCGCAAATGCCTCCAGCGCACTCACCACCCGCGCCATGCGGTAGATGGCGTTTGTGCCTTCGCTGGGGCGCGAACTGTGACAGGCGCGGCCCCGGGTACGCACCTGCCAGCGCGTCGCCCCGCGATGGGCCACGACAATATCCAGCTGAGTCGGTTCCGCCACGATCGCCATGTCTGGCGGCTGCGGACAGAGGCGACTGCCGGAAACTTTCCCTGACCACCCGGCGACCAGATGGTTGATGCCCAGACTGGTGGACTCTTCATCACATGTCATTGAAAACACAACGTGCGGCATCCCGGCCGGACGCTCCTGCGCCAGCCGCGTCACGGCAGCCAGCATTGCCGCCATACCGCCCTTCACGTCACAGGAGCCCCGCCCGAACAGCCGACCATCCTGCTCAACCGGCTGAAACGGTGGAATCGTCATGCCGTCCACCGGCACCGTGTCCTGATGCGCATCAAGCAGCACCGTCTTCTGCGCACCGGGTGAATCAATCCGGACCAGCACGTTGGACCGCCCCGCTGCCGTCTCGATCACCTCACACGGCACGCCCAGCCGTGTCCAGTAGTCCTGCAGATACGCGGTCATGCGACTTTCCAGAAACTCGGGACCAGCGACATCCCGCCCCATCGGATTCACACTGGGAATCGCGATCAGGTCCTTCAGAACCGGTAACGGATCGGTCATGGGTGACTCTGCAGAAAAACACGATCTTGTCAGATTTTTGCCGCACGCGAAGCGTATCTGAACCGCAACCGAAGAACCAGTCAGCCCGGCGCCGGGACGTCGGTACAACAGGGAACAGATGTATACATATGTATCTGCCCTTCTGGAGTACGGGAATGCCCTCCGCCGTCTGGATTTTTGTGATCGGCATTGACCAGACTGATGATTCCTGTCGGTCCGGTCGATACTAGTGCTCTGTCACAGCTAAAAAGTCGGATTGGCAGAATGATGAAAATCGAGGAAACTGCATGGCACAAGTGAGCGTGGTCACGCTAATCGCTGGTGATTCCTTCGATTCTGATCAACTTCTTTGAGTTTTCGCAAAA
>SYLK01000378.1 GCA_005809115.1 Planctomyces sp.
CCCTGGCAGACTCCCAGCGTGGATTCGAGCAGATTGAGAATCTTCTGAGCGACTTGATGGCGTCCCGGGTGTTCGAAGTCCTGCACTCGCATCGTGCCCCAGACGGCGACTCTGTAGTCCTCATCCGGACGAAGCTCTGCTTCGGTGACCAGCATGTAGATGCCCGTGAGCAAGTCGCCCTCTTTGGAAAGTTCGCTGGTCTTTTTCGTCAGAGACTCCAGCGCACGCTTTGCCCGTTCATTGAATGCGTCTGGAAATGCTGCTCGCACGTAGCGTCGTGTGATCCAACGGCATACGCGACTGACATTTTCTCGGTCAAATGTTCGGGTCGGATCTGGTCTGCAGTCAGCGAGATACGTCCTGTCAATTCGCATGCGATCATGCACACTGGAGACATAGCGATGCTTTCTTTCAGTCGGAGGATCGGAGAACTGGATGTCGCGTGGATTCGTCAACCACTGAGGCAAGTGCTCATCCTCCCGGGCCAGACGAATTCGGAGGATTTCGACGTATGGCTCTTTTGACCATTCGGCCTGGAGCAGATCGCAGTCCTGCGAGATCACCATCCAGCAGTCCGACCCGGGGTTCAGGAGCATCGCGCTGCGCTGGCGAGCCTTCGCCTGCTTCCATGCTGTGAAGAACCATCCGAGCCAGCCTCTCCGCACTTCCCCCCGCGCCACTATCGCCGCGGGAATCTGATGATCAGCGACCAACGCAGCGACGAGGGATGGCGGCAGAATCGCCCCCTGGTGCCATCCATTCTCTGCAACCGGACTTCCATCAGCGTTGTCATCCCTCATGTCTGGCTCAGTCCGGCACCGACCGTTTCCCGGTTGTCGCGTCAATAACGTGCTGCTGGTCACTGATTTCATCGCCGCGGAAACCGTGCAAACCAGACAGGACGGAAGCAGCGGGGCGTTTACTGTCAGCTTCGGCCTTCAATTTCATGCGCTCAACTGCCAGGCCTTCGAAGCGACGTACGATATCTGCGTCATCAATCTCATCGGCTTTGAGCAGATCCAGAACGGACTGCCCATCTGTGCCTGACGCTCGCACGAGACGGTCTGCGGGCAGGTCGCAGCGACGCCGCCACTCTGATGCGAGTCGGTAGACCTGCTGCATACGTTTTCGATTTGCGGCCGAAGGCTCGACGTCCCCATTGATCCATGAATAGATCGCGGGCCGCTGCACCCGCAGTACTTCGGCCAGTTCCTTAATTTGCAGGGACAGAGCGCTTCGAATACACGCAATCGTCTCGCCGTGAGTAATCGGTGCGATCGCAGCCGGGTGACTCGTCGACCTGTTTTCTTTGAGTCGGATGATCCTGGTCAGCGCGCTGTCACCGCCTGATCCAGTCAGGACCGGAAAATTGGTCCTTTCGTGATCCGACAGCATCGGCTTGAATTCGCCCCAGTATTCAAGCACATTGACACACCCGGAAGGCTGGATGGCTTCAAACCGGGACTGGTCCCAGCCCTGGGGACAAACCGTGCCCGGAGCCGATGCCGTTGGGATCATGGCAGCGGCCAGCATGCCCGCCTTGAAACGAGCATGCTTCTGCGGTTCGATCAACTCGAGATCACTCATGAGTTATTCTCCCGGGGACTCCCACACCTTCAGTGCGCCCTCCGTGACGGTCGCCCTGAAGATTTTCTCGATGGAACCGTGAAGCGCCCACATTCTGCGCGTGATTTCCGTCGGGTCAAAGTCAATCTCGCCCTTCCAGACATGATCGAAGTCCAGAATTCGAAACGAATCGTCTTCCTGCAGCTTCAGGTCAAACTCGAGACGCGTGGTATCAAGGTCCGGCGGCATGAAATCCGGACCCTTTCCGTCGAGTGTCTTCAGTTTCAAAACGCCGTCTGCGGTTCTGACGACTGACAGAAACTGATTTGTGATTGATTGACCGATTCCGTTGGCGGAAAGGCCATGAAACTGTTCTCGGACAAACCAGTCCGGCGCGTGCCCGTCAAGAGAACGCACGACATCCACATACCGAAGCCCGACCTGGGACGCGAAACTGATCGATGCCGCGGCATGCAACTCCGTCAGCACTTCCAGAAATCGCCCTGTGAACTTCTCAAACACGTCATAGAAGGTGGTTTCGTAAACCACGAAATCCTCAGTCAGGACGACCCCTTCGCGCTTGTCGCGACTCAAGAAACTCCAGCGCGTGCTCGTTTCCGCCGCAGGTTCCGGCCCGAAAGTGATCTGTTGAATCTGCTCTTTCATGAACCCAGGGAACCCGGTTTTGCGCAGCTTGTCCTGAAACGGTGGCACGTATTCGCGCATGGCTGTCACAGGGGAAAAGCGAACCTGCACCAGCACCAGCTGGAGAGGGGATCGTTTCAGTTTCATCCCGGGCCCATGTCGCATATTCTTTAGACACTATCACTTAGGTGCACACTGACTCCGCTCGCATGCCACGGAATGGTGCTCGCGGAACAGATTCACAGATCACGCCGAGTGGAATCTTACACAAAATCTTACGCCACGGACAGGCAGAAATGACGGACTGAACTCACACGAAATCTCACGCAACCCCCCGACGATCTTTTCCGAATTCTGTTGACACTTAAAATTTAACTGATTAGATTTAGTCAGTTAAACGACAGGTTGGTCACCAGGAGCAGTCACATTATGGAGTCGAAACAGCTTGGGCATGTTCAGCTGCTGATCATGCAGGTCCTGTGGCACAGGGACAGAGCCACGGCGCGGGAAATCACGGATGCCATCAACGGCACGGAGCCGATCGCGCACAGCACTGTGCAGACGATGCTCCGCGTGCTGGAAGACAAGATGGCCGTGGCTCACGAGCCGCAGGGGCGGACTTTCGTCTTTTTTCCGCTCGTCACCGAATCGGAATTCCGGCAGTCTGCCACTCAGGATTTTGTCGAACGGATATTCGGTGGCAGTGCCAGCGGTCTTGTCGCTCACCTGCTGAAGAGTGACAGCGTCTCGTCAGGCGAAATCGCCGCAATCCGCAGACTCATTGAACAACAAGCTGCGGACTCATCGGGCAGAAACAAGAATCGGAGGAACGAGTCATGACGTCGCCCGATCGCGTCCAGTGCCGACTGGTGATGTCGGTTCGGCCCGGCCATCAGACAGATTCGGTGCGATGAATCGCATGTCGAGCGTCGGGAAGCCTGATGGAAAGACGGTGAGCAGACCACCGGAACAGTTCGCGGGGTTATCGGACGCTGCAATGGCTGACCGTATTGTCATGAGTCTGTGCCTGCTGGGGACGGCCGGTTTCCGAGTCGATTCACCGAGCTTCATGACGAACTCGGCTTTTCCAGCTATCATCCGGGCGGGGCGCAATTTCTGCTTGTCGACGGATCGGTGCGGTTTCTCTCGGAAAACTCAGCACCGCGGTTCTCGGGGACCTTGCGACACGCAGTGGAGGTAAATCGGCGGACGCGTTTCAGGCCCGCCGGAAAATCCGTTGGGACCGAGCGTTTTCTGCGGGAGTTTCCCCGGGGATTTTCCGAACGGTCACTCTGCCTTTGGTGCCGTGGTGTTCAGGAGGCCGCAAACGCTGGACGATCGCATTGATGAGCTATTGTCGGTGTGGGAAGAACGGTGCGCGGCGGGTGACCCGGTGACGCCGGAGGAACTCTGCGCCGCGTGCCCGGATCTGCTGTCGGAACTTCGCTGGCACATCCAGGCACTGGCGGCCGTGGATTCACACTTCGGCCTGATTGGCGATGTCCGCTCGACCAGTGACGATCGAGCTGCGGGGCTTTCGGACCTGGATGATCACGCTGGTCGCGCGGCGTCGCGCGGCGCACCGGAATTCCAGTCCGGCGATCGGGTCGACGTCACATCGCACTTTCGCATTGAGTGCTTCCATGCATGCGGCGGGCTGGGAAGTGTCTACATCGCGCATGATCCGGTTCTGAATCGGCGTGTGGCGATCAAGATTCCGCGGCGAGGTCGAATGAC
>SYLK01000033.1 GCA_005809115.1 Planctomyces sp.
AGAGCATCTCGATGCTGAAAGCCGAGGCCGAAGAAATCCGCCAGAATACCGGGCGGGAACCCAGCAACGAAGAGCTGGCTGAGGCGGTCGGCATGAGCATCGAGGAAACCGAACGCATCATGAAGACATGGAAGCATCCCATCAGCCTCGATACTCCTGTCGGCGAAAGCGAAGACAGCAGCTTCGGTGAATTCTTGGAAGATTCCCACGAAAGCAGCCCGGCCGAATCCGCAGCCAAACAGATGCTGCGGGACAAGATTGACCACGTCCTCAAGAGCCTGACGTATCGGGAACGCGAAATCATCAAGCTGCGGTACGGTCTGGGCGACGGATACAGCTATACGCTGGAAGAAACCGGACGCATCTTCAAAGTGACCCGCGAACGAATTCGCCAGATCGAAAGCAAGGCACTGAAGAAATTGCAGCACCACACCCGTGCCATTCACCTGAAAGGTTTCGTGGATATCCCGGAAAGCGCGATGCTCCCGGTCGACGAGGAGATTCCTGTGGATGGCGAAACTGACGCCGAGGTCTCTCCTGACTCCGAACTCGACGTGGAGAATCTGGAACATCGCTGACCCTCCAGGTCTCCTCGACTGATCTGATCCGGCGCAGGACCGACTCCGCTCATGCCCGCATTGCCACCATCCGCCGCCGAGGATCCGGTCTCGGCTGGCTGGCCGGAACAGTTGCTGCTGGCCTGTGCTCTGTCAGTCCTGATCGCCGCGGTCCTGCGCGCAGAACCACTGCAGAGTGCCAATGATCGATCCCGCTGGTGTACCGTCTGGTCACTCGTCGAACGTGGCACCTGGCAGATCGATGAAATCGACCAGGTTCGCCGATTCTCCACGATCGACAAGGTCCGCCATCGCACCAGCGATCAGGAACCCTGGCACTTTTATTCGTCCAAGCCCCCGCTGCTGTCCACGATGGTTGCCGGACTCTACTGGGTCCAGCGACAGACAATCGGACTGGGACTATTCGCGCATACGGCTGTCGTCACCCGCCTGCTGCTGCTGCCGATTAATCTCCTTCCCATGGGCCTGGCACTGCTGTCGCTGAGGCGCACTCTGGTCCTGCTGCGCGCTTCACCGACCTCCCGACTGTTTGTCCTGGCCACCGCAGGATTCGGCTCGATGGCGAACCCCTGGCTCACGACACTCAACAACCACACGCCGGCTGTTGTCTGTGCCGTCTTCTTCCTGTCTGCTCTGATTCGCATCCTGACGGCCGAATCCGCGATGATGCCCGCTCGGCCACGGGATTTCGCGCTCATGGGATTCTTTTCAGCTCTGTGCAGCTGTTTTGAGCTGCCGGCTGCGCTGCTGGGCGCCATCGCCTTCATCCTCGCCGCTCGCCGCAACCTTCGCCTGACACTTCGCTGGTTCCTCCCGGCGGCGGCACTGCCATTGACCGCCTTCTTCGTGACAAACTGGATCTGTACCGGCGGACTGAAACCATTCTACGCGTACTATGGGACAGACAAATACATCTACGTGCACGAAGGAATTCCCAGCTACTGGAGCCAGCCCAGGGGGCTGGACGCCAGCCGCGAAACTCTGCCCGTGTACCTGTTTCACTGCACGCTGGGACATCACGGCATCCTGTCGCTCTCCCCGGTCCTGCTGCTGACACTGACGGGATGGCTGTCCCTGCTGCGGCGCCCGGGTGCATCATCCGATGCATCGTCCGATGCATCGCTGACCGCGCCCGAGCTGCGGCCCGAAGTGCTGCGTCCCGTGCTCTGGCTGGGAGTCATACTCACGGCCGCCACACTCGGCTTCTATCTCAGTCGGACCCAGAATTATAACTATGGCGGCAACTCAGCCGCGCTCCGCTGGATGCTCTGGCTCAGCCCGTTCTGGTGGCTGGCATTGCTGCCGTCGATCGAGCGAATACGTCTCCGTCGGCGATTCCTCAGCGCCGCCCTGCTGCTGCTGGTGGCTTCCAGTATTTCCGCCGGGTGGTCACAGAATCGGCCGTGGCGCCCGCCGTGGCTGTTCGAAGTCCTCCAGCAGGCTGGCTGGATCGACTACTCCGCACCGGCACAACAACGGCAGCAGCGCTGAGAATCAGCCGGTTTTTCGCCCGTGTGTTTTTCGCCCGCCTGTTCCAGCGACCGCGACTGTCGGCGCAATCCAGTCCGATCCGCAGATCACGAACAATTCGCGGCACGAAGCCACCCTGTTCAGCGGCCGGCAGCGGGCTCGTCTTCATTCGGCGCTGATTCGGCATCCAGAGGAGCTGACGCGGAGTTTTCCGGAGTCAACTTGGCTGTCTCGGAGGACATCGTTTTCAGCAGCTCGCGGCACTGCACCAGCTCTGACTCCACGGACGAATCCTGAGCGTACAGCAGGAGCACCGCCCCCAGGGCCTGGCCAGCCGCGGTGATTTCTGCCGCGTCGCGGGCGTTGCGGGCTGCGGTCATGGCTGAGAGCAGCAGTTCTCGGCGGCCGGCGACTTCCTGCTCAGTTCGCCAGCTTTGCCGGGAATCTTCCAGAAATTTTCGCAGATATCCGTATTCAGAATTCCCTTGCAGCAGCTGGAGAACCGCGTCGAGCTGACGCACTGCCAGCACCGGGTCCCCGGCAGAATGCTCGTCAAATGTCCGCCGAATCAGCCGCTGAATCTCGGACTGAACTGATCCGCTGGAGGAAGCGGCGGACTGCAGCGAGCGGCAGAATTCGTACTGGTCGACCTGATCCAGCAGTCTCTGAATTTCCGTCAGATGTTCCTTCATCCGGGAATCGTCGACCAGTGGCAGGAGCAGATCATCTCGCGCTCGCAGCCAGGCCGGTCCCGGCTTTCCCTCGAGGACCGCTCGAGCCCGGCCGAACTGCTGTCGGGGATCAGTCTGATTTCTGCGGTTAAAGTAGAAGCCACCTGCAATGATCAGTCCCAGCAGGAGAAGCAGCACGAAGGTGTTGTCAAAAAAACGTGCAATCGGTGATTTATGCAGTGACGCGGCAGCTTCTTCGCGCAGCAGGTCACGCACCAGAGTTGCCGGACCCGGATGGCGAACTCCGGAACTGTCGCCCTCGGGCACTTCTGCGGTGGCCACGGGCGCAGGTCGCTCGGCCGTCTCCGATTCGGACTGCTTTGCCGCAAAGGCAATCCGGGACCGGATCTGTTCCAGCCGTCGATTGACGACCAGTGCGTCCGGCATTCGCTTTGCCGGATCCTTCTCGAGCAGCTGACAGACGAAGTCCTCCAGCATCCGCGGAATTTCGGCGACAAAGCGAGTCGGTTTGTCGAAATTCGCGAACTGATGCTTCTGCAGAATTTCGTTGGCGGACTGCCCTGTGAACGGCGGGCGTCCGGTCAGCATGGCGTACATGACAGCGCCCAGTGAATACAGATCGCTCTGACGGGTGGCCCGTTTTCCCTGCGCCTGCTCGGGGGACATGTATTCGGCGGTCCCCACAACGCCCCCGGTACGCGTCAGCCGTGTCGTGGCGAAAACATGCGCGACGCCGAAGTCTGTCAGCTTGACGACGCCCGCGGACGTAATCATCAGGTTGGAAGGCTTGAGGTCACGATGGACAATCCCAGCGTCGTGCGCTGCCTTCAGCGCTGCAGCGATCTGGAGCGACAGATCGATCACCTCTTCCCAGGGCAGCCGTTTCCGCCGGTTGATTTCATGCGTCAGAGTGACACCGTCGATGTACTCCATCGCGTAGTAATAGGTGTCTTCCCATTCGCCGTTTTCGTAGAACTCCACGATGTGACGGTTCGACAATTTTCGCAGCGCTTCGATCTCGCGGGTGAAGCGATGCACGAACCCCTCTTCACGTGCCATGGATGCGGGCAGAACCTTCACCGCTGCCACCTGACCGGTGTCAGTATGGAACCCGCAATAGACGTTTCCCATGCCGCCGGCACCGATCTTGCGGTCGATGCGATATGGGCCAATCAATTCGGGATGCATGCCGGATTCTCGCGGAAATTGCAGCCGTCAGAAAAACTCCGTCATCTGGCACCGCAGTGATTCAATTGGAAAGACAGTGGCGACAACGCCCTTTCAGCAGGATCTCACTGATCTCACCAATCGTTTCCAGGATGGACACCTGCACCTGACGGCTGGACAGGCAGGTGATACCACCACACGCCGTACACAGCAGGTGCGGATGCAACTGTCCGGCAGCATGTGCCGACTGATCCCCGACTGCCGTCAGCTCGTACCGCCAGACGTGATCACCGAGTTCCATGCGATGGGCCAGTCCGGATTCCGCCAGGTCGTTGAGAGTTCTGAAGATCGTGGATTTGTCGAACCCACGCTCCTCCAGCTCGAGACAAACTTCCTGATGACTTGTCGGGGCCTTGTGGCGTGACAGAAACTGGATTACGGCAACGCGACATGGTGTGGCCCGCATTCCCGCAGCCCTGAGCGTCGTGCGAGCCTCACTGATCGACGGAACCGGCAGACGAGAAGCCATAAATCACCCTGATTTCTGATCACATCGGACTTGCAGACGAGCCGCGATCCGCGGGAACACTCACCTGCGGAGGTCAGAACAGCGCACTGCTGATGGCCCGGATCGCCCTGAGACCTCGCAAGTCAAGGCCAATAATAACGACCCGCTGTACGAACGCCAAACCGATTATCGGTCAGGTCGCGGGTGTTTTTTTGCCTTCTGGCTGCTGGCGAACCGCACGCGACGCAGGGCCATCAGGGCACGGGGCCGGTGGTCGAACAGTCGGAATTCAGGTCAAAATCCAGGGTGCGGGAACTGGCGGTCACCTCGACGACAATGCCGGACTCGGAGCCATAGCAGTCCGGCACGACTTCACTTTCCGGCGATTCGCTCTGGCCGGGCGCCGGGTCATCCGCCGCCTGGTCGCCTTCGCCTGTGAGTTCTGATTCCCCGAGCGAGCCGAACAGGCTGATTCTGACCATCTTCCGACCGGGGGTCACGCCCGGTTGCTCGCTGTTGAACATCAGCACGTACCTTCCATCCGAGTCAGTCCGAGCCCACGAGTGTGTCCGATCCGCAGCCTCGAACGTGATAACTGCCGAGGCCAGCGGAGTGCCGTCGAGGCGCACCGTACCGGTAACCGCCACCAGGCCAAGGCGGCTGTAATCCGTGTCGACCGCCCTGCCGTCGCAGCCCGATACCAGGCAGAACAGCGCCAGCCAGCGGGCCGGAATCCACGCGCACCCCATCGTTCCATTTCTCCACTGAGCCAGCACTTCCACGGAATCTCGCACGTGCGGAACGGTTCAGTACGCCGGCAGTACCTCACCTCCATTCCGGGACGACAGTCCCTGCAGCACGCGGAGATCGATGGTTTCAGAGAAGAACCGGACGGCACCGTCGGCAAAGGCAAACTGCGCTCCTCCGATGTGATAGCTGCCGAAACTCAGATCCATCACAACTCCGTGAGTTGCCGGAGACGTTCTTCGCAGGTTCAGTCCGGCATATGTCGAGCCGATGAACTCTGAAAACTCCGTCCCGCCATTCCCACCATCGCAGAGACATGTGTCGACCTGACGCGAACCGACAGCCCAGTAGTCCATCAGCTGGCCGTCTTTCATGAAGACCGGATCCGTCATGGACTCGCAGGTCAGCAGAGTATTCGAAGTCCCGTCCGTTATATGCTGAATTCTGACGCTGCTGCACGCAAAGAAGATGCCATCCTGATCGAGACTCTCCAGTGAAATCGTGCCTGGCAGCGCCGCACTGGCATCGTCGGCACTCGCCCGGGACCCGGAATTGCCCCGGTAACTGACGGGGACCCGCCTCGGAATCCCCTGATTGTCGAGATGTTCCGGAACCGGCATTGAGGGGCATCGCAGGACGCTCAGAAACGTCCCGCAGGCCGCTTCGTTGGCCGATCCATTGACATCCCAGTTGCCGTGTCCCGATTCCTGAAAAACCAGCGTGCTGTAGAGATTCCCCTGTTCCAGCTGCGGCAGAATGTGAGCCGTCCAGGCAGCGCCCAGAGTATCCCAGCCCGAGGGAAATGTTCCGCTTCTGTCGTGGTAGTTGTGGAGGGCCAGACCGATCTGACGAAGATTGTTCCCGCATTGCGTTCGCCGGGCCGCTTCCCGCGCCTGCTGCACGGCCGGCAACAGCAGCCCGACCAGTATCGCGATGATGGCCATCACAACCAGCAATTCGATCAACGTGAATCCGCACCGGAAACGAGCACGCATGGCGCAGTATCTCCTCGGAAAACAGCAATCATGTTGGTGTGTCAGGTTGTGTGTGTTTCCGTAGACCCTGGTCAGATCATTCCGGGCTGAGCTGGTCGCATCACGGGTATCCTGTGTTCGACACGTGATGACACGCGGCAGAATGCCGCACAGGGGTCAACTTGTCAAGCCTGTATCACGAGGTGGAACGACGGCGTGCGGGACGCGCAGGAAAAAGGCCCGGAACCTCAGTTGCCTGAAGCTCCGAGCCCGACGTTCTCGCAATCAGATTTGGTGATCCGATTCGAGACGGTGGCTGCCAGCTGGGACAGCCCGCCGACTGTCACGTGGCGCTACCACCTCGTTCTGGACTGCATCTCAAGTGCACCGGACCACCTCCTTTCTCAATAGAGTATCCCGGATGAGTAATCTGCAGGACATGTACTCAAACGGGTCATCAAAGCTGCGGGCTGCGGTAGCCCGCTACAAGGCCCGTGAGATTTTTGCAGAATGGTCGGCTGAGGCAAGAGAAGATTTTTGCTCCCGGGAAAAAAATTCGCTCGTGCCGTCCCGGCGAACGCGACTGAGGAAGATCCCGCATGTCGCCCGACGGATCGGCAGGATCTGCCGGCTGGCCAGACCCATCAGGCTTTTCTGCCGGATTTCTCTGATGCTCAGCACAGAGTGCAGCCGAAACAGCAACTGCCGAGGCGCCCGCGTCAGGCAGCACGGTGCCCGGCTGCTGCGCCCGTCGCGGCGCTGATTCGGAAGGGATACTCAGATGCTGATCCAGAACGACGATGACTTCGGCAGTGGAATTTCCCTGCCGGAATCCGCCCCGCCGACTGAAAACCGCGGGCCCGCCACCGTCAACGAGATTCGCTACGGCTTTGTGCCCCTGGCACCTCGTGACATCATGGTGCGGCCGGATGCAGTCCACAGCCCGATTCCGCCGGCCCACCTGTTTCGCCAGTTACGTCAACAGGATGTGGAGGCGGAACAGTTCGGCACGTCCCTGTATTTCGGCTGATCACGTCCCCAGTATTTCCGTGATGATCCGGCCCCGCGGCACAACTTCGTGGGGGCGTCCCAGAGAATCGTGGATCTGCGTGGTCGACTGAACGCCAAGTATTCGGTAAATCGTGGCCATCACATCTCCCGGGCTGACCGGTGCCGCCGTCGGAACCGCGCCGATACGATCACTCGCTCCCAGCACGAACCCTTTGCGAATCCCGGCACCGGCCAGGAGCACCGTGTAACAGGAGTTCCAGTGGTCCCGCCCGGCACTGGCGTTGATTCGAGGAGTCCGTCCGAAGTCACCCAGCACCGCCACGATCGTCCGGTCCAGCAGACCACGGTCATCCAGATCCTGCAGGAGACTGCTGCAGGCGGCGTCAAACTCCGGCAGCAGAGTTTTCTTCAGCCGGCTGAAGTTGTTCCCATGGGTATCCCAGGTGGCATTCGCATCCGGCGCCCACGATAAGGTGATGAACCGCGTACCCGACTCGACCAGCCGCCGAGCCAGCAATGTGCTCTGACCATAGATGTTCCGGCCATAGCGCGCCCGCATTTCCGGAGTTTCTTCGTCGAGCCGAAAAGCGCGGCGCGCCGCATCCGACGTCAGCAACTCGAAGGCCCGCGTCTGAAAATCGCCGATGGCCGCCAGCATGGGCTCGTTGCGGATGCTGAGACCGTTTCCCAGACTCGTCAGCAACTCGGAACGTGCCGACATGCGATCCGCCGTCACACGCTCCGGCAGCTGGAGATTCTCCACGTGAAAATCCGCCGCATCCGGATTATTCAGCACCCAGAACGGATCGAACGTCGGCCCCATGAATCCACCCAGAAATCCCGGCTGCAGCGGTCCCCCGGCACCCTCCTTCGTCTTGTACGGCAGACTCACATAAGGCAGCATTCGGTTCTGGCCCGGGCGCAGCCGCGCCATGACGGAACCCGGTGACGGATGATCCGACGGCCTGGCACCTCCACCCTGCTCGCCCCGATCATGGCCCGTCAGCGCCGCATAGACAGCCGCCGCATGGGAATTGTTCACACTGTGATTCATCGACCGGATCAGCGTCGTACGATGCAGCTCACGCGCCAGACGGGGCAGATGTTCGCACAGCGGTACGCCCGGCACGGTACTGGAGATCGGCTGAAACTCGCCCCGGATCTCAGCCGGAGCATCCGGTTTCATATCCCACATATCCAGATGGCTGGGACCGCCATTCAGAAACAATACGATGCAGTGCTCAGCTCGCGGTTTCAGTGACTCAGCAGCAGCTGCCGCGGAGTCAGCGGGAAAATTCAGCACCCCGGCCAGTGCCGGGATCCCGGCACTCAGCAGCTGGCGACGCGAAAACCGCTGGCAGCGCGAGAACTGCTCGCGGCGCGAGAACTGCTGGCGGCGCGAAGACCGCTGCTCAGCCGGCCAGGACACAGGCAACTGCATGAGGTCAATCCCCGGAAAATCGGAAGGTCAGTGGTTCAGTTCAGCCACCCCGAGACGGTCTGGAACTCCCGGATCCCTCACGATAGCGGACAGCATGCGTCAGGTGGAGTGAATTCCGGATTCGCGGGGACTTCGTCGTGGCCTGAAGCCATTTTTTCCGGACCGTCGGCCGGACCGTGTGCGGCACGTTGCCTTCTGTGATCTGAGGGCATACTGTACGTCGCGCTGTTGCCGAGGGGGCGACGCAGGAGATTTTTTTCCGGTCTGCCGACTGATCCGAGTCGCAGCGGACTTTGGTTCATTTCAGCTGGAAAACGCACATGGAAGCCGGAATTGTCGGCCTGCCCAATGTCGGCAAGAGTACTCTGTTCAATGCTCTGACCTGCTCCACTCTGGCTCAGAGCGCCAATTACCCGTTCTGCACGATCGAGCCCAATGAAGGAATTGTCAGTGTTCCGGATGATCGGCTGGAACGGATCACACGTTTCATCCCGCCGCAGAAGGTGATCCCGGCGATGCTCAAGCTGGTGGACATTGCGGGTATCGTGAAGGGCGCCAGCGAAGGTGAAGGGCTGGGCAACAAGTTTCTGAGCCATATCCGCGAGGTGGACGCCATCCTGCAGGTCGTGCGATGTTTTCACGACCCGGATGTGATCCATGTCAGCGGTGGTGTCAATCCCCTCGCGGATATCGAAGTGATCGAAACCGAGCTGATGCTGGCCGACCTGCAGACCCTGGAGAACTCACTGCCAAAGGCGATCCGTGCCGCGCGGAGTGGCGACAAGGAGGCGAAGCTGCGGTCCGAAGTGATTGAGAAATGCACGGCCCACGTGAATCAGGGTCTGCCGCTGCGGGGTCTGAAGGTCTCCGAAGAAGAACTTCGCATCGTGCGAAATCTCGGGATGATGACTGCCAAACCAGTGTTGTATGTGGCGAACGTGGACGAAAACGATCTCGAGGGGCGCAGTCCACTGGTCAGTCAGGTGCGCGACTATGCTGCCGGGGTCAGCGCCTCCGTGGTGCCCGTCTGCGCGCGGCTGGAGGCCGAGCTGGCGGAACTGGACGAAGCCGATCGCCAGGAGATGCTGCTGTCGGTCGGCCTGAGCGAGCCGGCACTGGGCGTCGTGGCCCGCGAAACTTACCGCACCCTGGGTCTCCAGAGCTATTTCACGGCCGGTGAGAAGGAAGTCCGCGCATGGACCATACCGATCGGGGCCACGGCGCCTCAGGCAGCCGGTGTGATTCACAGCGATTTTGAGCGAGGCTTTATTCGCTGCGAAGTCTATTCTCTGCAGGACCTGGAGACCTATCACACGGAAAAGGAGATTCGCGCCGCCGGCAGGCTGCGCGTCGAGGGCAAGACATATGTGATGCAGGATGGGGATATCTGCCACTTCCTGTTCAACGTCTGATTCGGCGGCGACGCTGAGATCCCGGCACGTGGACCCCGCGGCGCCTGCATCGTCCGCGGCGCGTGCATCGTCCGCGGCACATGCATCGTCCGCGGCGGGGCCGTACTGGATCGTGCCCAGGGTGGAATCCTCGATCCAGCGGCTGAGCGGCTGTCAGACGATGCGCTCTCGGATTCCGCCTGTTGACTTCGGAGTGGCCGCTGCGGGGGGAGTTTCCCGCAGTTGTGAGTTATCGCGGGCGGTGTCGGCAATGCTCAGTCGCTCCGGCTGAGGCAATCCGCAGAGCGGCTGCGGGCGCTGCAATCCGTTCCGGCAGAGTTTTCAGCGCCATCCTTCCCGGCTCCGCGGGGGAAAGCCCGGTTGAAGCGGCTGACAAACCTCCCCGCCTGGGCTGGGTGAACTAGGCTTGCCCGTGTCTGGTTCCGAGGGCGGCGTGCCGTCGGCCGGTTTCCCAGTTCCGCCTGCGCCAAATCGGCGCGTTCCGGCAGAGTCATGTCTACATCGCCTCAGTCTCTGCATGCCGTCGAAGTCCCGCAGCCGGATCCGCCGCGGGTGCTGGTGGTGGACGATGAGCGGACGAATCGCGAGATTCTGTCGCGGCTGCTGCTGCGCAACGGTTACACGGTCGTGGCCGTCGCCAGTGGTTCGGAGGCCCTGCAGCGGCTGGCGTCTGAGACGTTCGATACCGTCCTGCTGGACGTGGTGATGCCGGAAATGGACGGGTTTGAGTGCCTTCGCCGGATTCGTCAGCAGCATTCGGTCAGCGAACTGCCCGTCGTCATCGTCACAGCCGAGGCGGACCGGGAACGGATCGTGGCGGCCTTTCGTGCCGGGGCCAACGACTATGTCACGAAGCCCATCGACCGTGACGTCACGCTGGCACGCATCACGGCGCATGCGCAGCTGCGGCAGACGCTGCGGGCTCTCCGGGCGAGCGAAGAGCGATATGCTCTGGCCGCCCAGGGTTCCAACGACGGACTCTGGGACTGGGACGTGAAGGCCAAAGAGGTCTACTATTCACCTCGCTGGAAGGCGATGCTGGGGTTTGAGAACGAGGCCTTCGGTCATCTGCCCGAGGAATGGGTTGACCGCATTCATCCGGATGATCGGGCACGGTTCTGCGGTGCGATGAGCGGTCACTTCGATGCCGCCGTCACGCATCTGGAATGCGAACTGCGGATGCTGCATCGCGATGGCTCCTATCGCTGGATGCTCTGTCGCGGTGTCTATGTGCGTGGTGATGACGGACGAATCTGCCGCATGGCCGGATCGCTCACTGATATTACGGAGGGAAAGGTGGGCGATGCCCTGACGGCGCTGCCCAATCGCCTGCTGTTCGTGGACCGGCTGGAGCGAACGATCGAGCGCGCCAGCCGACTTCAGCAGGGGCTGTTTGCCGTGCTGTTTCTGGACCTGGACAACTTCAAGCTGATCAATGACAGCTTTGGTCACCAGTCAGGTGATCGACTGCTGATCGAAGTCGCCCGGCGACTTGAGACCTGCATCCGCTCATCTGACGTCGTGGCTCGCTGCGAATCCCGCACAACCGTGGCGCGGCATGCGGGTGACGAATTCACGATCCTGCTGGAGTCACTGAACACGGCCGACGATGCAGATGCCGTGGCGGATCGAGTGATCGAGGCCTTCGTCCAGCCCA
>SYLK01000379.1 GCA_005809115.1 Planctomyces sp.
GAGAAGTCCTGATGTCAGCACTGATCAGACGATCTCAATTCTTCAGAATTATGCGGAATTGACCTTATCAACGTCGATGGCCGCTTCACCGAGATCACCAGCGGGCTATCCAGTGGTATTCCCGGCGGTGCTGACCGGGGCATCGTTATCGTCTGAGTCGGGCCAGGTATCATCACAGGCAGCGGGGGCGGTGGGGGCACCGGCGGTGGGGGCACCGGCGGCGGGGGCACCGGCGGCGGGATTACCGGCGGCGGGATTACCGGCGGCGGGATTACCGGCGGCGGGATTACCGGCGGCAGGATTACCGGCGGCATGGTCTCCGTCGGGCAGTTCCGCAACCGAACTGAACCGGGTTGCTGAATCCAGCGCGCGCGCTGAATCGAAGATCGGACAGCCGGATTCCGCAACGATCCTGCGGGCGGCCGCGACACGGGCAGATGAGGCGTCGGGCACCGGTGAAGATGATCCCGAACGGCCGGCCGCTGGTTCTGCGGCAGCGTCTCTGGCTGTTTCTCTGACGGCCGCACTGCTCGAAGCGGACGAGCGCTCGCGTACGGCAGCGCTGCCCTTCGGAGAAGTTGCGGACCGACAGACGGCAGTATCACTCATCAATACGGGCGACACGCGCTGGCGGAATCAGGAAACGCCGTTTCAGCTTTCTGACACCGCTGACGTCCCGGCGCTGCGGATTCTCGACCGTGATCCAATTCGGGACCACACCCGCGCAGAGTCTGACTCCGCTGAGATCGTGTTGCACAAGACGGGTGGAGAACTGACTGAGTTCAGCCTGATAACAGGCGACAACAGCGGACCTCTGCCGTGGAATGCCGGCATCAGCACAGCGGAGATGTCCCTGACTGAACAGGTGAGTTCAGAAATGCGACAGCCGCTCACAAACCAGTTGCTGCAAGCCATCCATGAGTCGGCCGCACGGGGGGCAACACGTGACGGCTCGTCGCTGATTCTGCGACTGGATCCCCCTGACCTGGGGGAAGTGGTGATTGAATTTGCGGGGACGCAGGAAGGAATCGCCGTTCGGGTTACGGCCCGCGAACCGGTGACCATGGACATGCTGCTGGCTCGCGGTTCTGAGATCGAAACTGACCTCCTGAAAAAGGGACTCGATTTCCTGGGAATCGAGTTCCTGCCTGCAGATTTTTCCGGTGGCGGTGCGGACCCTCGTTCAGGAGCGCGTCCGGGAGGGGCAGCGGGCTCATTTTCCAGATCGGGGCGACGCAGCAGTCTGTCACCACTGCCGGGTATCGTAACCGGAGAGCCTGGCCACAGTGGCCGGTCGCAGTCGTCTCCCGGCGAGGGTCTGAGTTTTCTGGCGTGAGTTGACCGGGATGAAGTCCAGTCGGCGTGAATGAATCGCACCGTGTTTCAAAGAAGGAGATCTCAGCCATGACGGCTGGTACGTTTTCTGCTCAGGTGGGAAAGAAACAGTTCCTGGAACTGTTTGTCACGCAGCTGAAGCATCAGAATCCACTTGAACCGGTCAAGCAGGAGGACTTCCTGCAGCAGCTGGCCCAGTTCTCGTCGGTTGAGGGAATCGAAAACCTCAACACCAAGTTCGACCAGCTGCTCGCAGCGCAGGAAAGGACGAACGGTCTTGCCGCGCTCCAGTCACTGAACAGTGGGGCACAGCTTCTGGGCAGGACGGTCCAGCACGGCACCGAACCCGGGAACGCGGGAGTGGTCACCTCCGTGGAGCAGTCAAACGGCCAGGTCCTCCTCCGTATCGGTCAGAATCTGATTCCGGTAGCTGATGTCGTGAGTATTTCCGATACGCCGGCGTCGAACCTGCCGTAATGAGGTCTCCCGACGTCGTCCGGTTGTACCGTCAGCGGATTGGTCATTGTTCCGCTGTGTGGACCGCCAGACTCAGCCCGATCCCGCCTCAGCAACCGACAGCGAAATTCCTGAGACTGCTGCACGTGGCGTAGCGCAGTCCGACAAACGGCAACACCTGTTCTTCGAGGACATGACAATATGGCTAACTCTCTGCTCACCGGGATTTCAGGACTGCGCGGCCATCAGAGGATGCTGGAGGTCATTGGAAACAATCTGGCGAATCTGAATACAACTGCGTTCAAGTCATCGCGGATGGTGTTTTCCGACCTGGTGTATGAATCGCAGCGTGGCATGCAGATCGGAACCGGGAGCCGGGTTTCATCCATGTACGCGAATTTTTCTCAGGGAAATCTGGAACCCACGAGCAGGGATCTCGATGTGGCGCTGGACGGGGAGGGGTTCTTCGTCGCCATGACATCTGCGCAGGAACTCTACACACGTGCCGGGACGTTTTCCGTCGATCAGTCGGGATTCCTGGTTGATACGACGACGGGCAACCACATCCGGCGGGTGGGAACCATCGGCGAGCCGGATGGGGTCAATCCTGCGTTTCAGTCGCCCGATGACGATCGACTTTTCATGCCGCTGGAGGCTTCGGTTCCGGGGCGCATCACCACAAGGATCGACGTCACCGGGAACTTCGCCTCCACTTCGACCGGACCGGTCGCTCAGCGGCTCCGCACGACAGTCCCGTTCCTGACGGGAGGAGCCCCCGCGACCGCCGGAACGCTGCTTTCGGACCTGGACAGCAATACCGTGGATTATTCCGCGGGTGATGTGATTCAATTTGTTGGCTCCCGGCCTGGTGGGGTTCAGCCGTCTCCCGCAAGTCTGACAGTCAGCGGCACGACGACGGTCGGTGACCTGCTGGCCGCGATTCAGGCCGCATACGGGGGAGTGACGGCCACAGTCAACTTGCAGGGCCACCTTGTGGTGCAGGACCCGCAGACCGGCCCTTCGGGTCTGGATGTCCGGATCATGGACTCCCCTGCCAACACCGGACGCACGGACTTCGGCCTCCATGAATTCCTGACGCTCGCCGTCGGCAAAGACGCGGACGAAGTCCTGAAGTCGCTGGAAGTGTTTGATGATCGGGGAACGGCACACAGTCTGGACCTGAAGTTTACCAAACAGGCGGATAATACCTGGACGATGGAAGTCGTGATGGATCCGTCGGAAGGGGATGTGATCGACGGACTGGTGTCGGGCATCACACTCAATCCTGACGGCACGTTCCGCCAGGTGTCGGGCAGCGGGATCGGCGACAGCCGAATTGCGCTCCAGTTCAACAGTTCGCCGACGCCGCTGACCGTCACACTGGGATTCGGTACCCCGGGAGACCCGCAGTCACTGCGAGAATCGGGCGGCGACAGCCTGCTGAAGACCGCAGTGGACGGGTACGAACCCGGAAAAATCGCGCAGCTGCGAATTGAACCCGACGGCACGGTGGCCGGTGTGACTGACAATGGCATCGTTGTCAATATCGGGCAGCTGGCAATTGCTACGTTTCAGAGTGTCGATGGATTGTTGTCAGCGGGTAATAACTACTACGCGGCGTCGGTGGCCAGCGGCCCGCCATTGATCGGTGCCGCGCAGAGTGGAGACCGGGGTGCCGTTCGCGCGGGTCAGCTGGAAGGCTCGAATGTCGATATCGCGGTGGAATTCACACGACTGATTGTGGCGCAGAAGGGATTCTCCGCCAACGCGAGAACCATTACCGTCACTGACGAAATGCTCACCGAACTGACCAACATCATCCGCTGAAACACCCGGCCTGCTTCGCATAGTCGGTGGCCCGGTCGTTTCACGCGCGGACCTGCTCCGCGACCGTTCAACCGCAGACAGCCGCGGGCACCACTTCACCCGCGCTTGTCATGACAGTCAGCCCGGACGAGAGATCAAGTCCGTGAGTACGGATCACTGCCAGTCCGAGCGAACCGTGGTCGTCCGAATCGGCACAGACAGAGGTCAGTTTTCCGGAGGCTCCGGTGCCTGGGAGGTGCACGGTTCCGCCCAGGCTCACTTCCGGAACGGCGTCGCAGTGAATCGCCCGAAGCGACCGGTTGACGTGCCCCAGAGCGTCAATCCGGGCGATCGGTTCCTGCCCCAGATAGCAGCCCTTCACATAGCTGATGGCCGACACGTTGCGATCTGCTTCCGGTGCCAGATGTTCCGTTGTCAGGTCCGTTCCACACACCGGTATGCGCTCCCGAATTCTCAGACGTTCGAATGCCTGCGGATCGGCTGCGGGGATCCCGACCGAACTCAGACGCTGCCGGAGTCCGTCCAGACGACTGGATTCAATTGCCAGCAGGTACACGGCTGTTCCGGCCCAGCAAAGCTGCATGATCGCAGCCTCATCTCCGGATGCACCGTCGGAAGATGCCTCACGCCAGTGGTTCAGTTCGGGCAGTGCCGCGGGACCGCCGGAACAGCGAGCAAGCAGTGGCGCCGGATCCGCACCAAATACCGCCACTGTCGCGGATTCCACGGTGGCGGAGCGCAGCACAACATCGTCGGTAATGATGTATCGGCCGAGGTGCTGCAGGAGCGCCGATTCCTGCCCAGGAAACATCCACAGTTCCAGTGATTCCGCTGCCGCAAGCACCCATCCATGGGCCAGAATTCGAGCCTTCACGTCGGTAAAGAAGGCTTCACAGACGGCGCCGGGCTGCAGTGCCTTCACGTTGTTGGTACAGAAATTGTGGAGGAACCTCGCCCGATCACGCCCGCTGACGTGAATCCTGACAAACCCCGGAAGCATGACGGCCTGAGCCGGTGGCATCAGCAATTTCCTCGTTCCGAACGATCGTGCGGACCGGTGACACGGCCGTCCAGACTACAGTGACTCGATCCATTTCGTGAGCAGCCGATGGTAAGAATCGAGGTCGTCATGGTGGGCCATTTCCGTCACCGTGTGAATGTATTTGATCGGACAGGCAAGTGCCACTGTCCGCACGCCGCTGCGACTGCGCTGAATGGCTCCGCCATCCTGTCCGCCACGTGGCAGTATGGCACGCTGGCAGGAGATCGAGTTAGATCGGGCGATCTTTTCGAAATCCTCGATCAGACGGATGTCAGCGATCATGGATGAATCCATCACATGCAGACAAACCCCGGCACCCGCGACGGACACCCGGTCTTCATCCGGGACGCCGGGTGTGCGGCAGCAGAGGGTGGTGTCACAGGCGACGGCGATGTCCGGATCGATCCCGAATGCAGCCGGTGCCGCCCCGCGCAGTCCGACCTCTTCCTGGACGGTCCAGACGGCAGTGATGTCACAGTTGTGGTGCGTCAGGTTCTCGATCGCCCGAATCTGCGCCCAGCAGCCGACCCGATTGTCCAGACATTGAGACACCACGCTGTGCCCGACTTCGGAGAATGGGCCGTCCAGCACGACCATATCGCCGATCAGAACCTTGCTGCGGACGTCATCCGCCGACAGTCCCGTATCCACAAAAAATTCACCGATCTCCGGCACCTTCTTCTTGTCGGCTTCGCTGGCAATATGAATCGGTTTGCCCCCTGGGTTCATCACCCCCGGGATATCGCCCCCGGCCGTACATACGCGAACTCGCCGCGCGAACAGGTTTCGCGTGTCAAACCCACCCACAGGGTTCACGCGGAGATAGCCATGGTCATCAATGTGGCGCACCAGAAATCCGATCTGGTCCATGTGCGCCGCCAGCATCACCCGCAGCGTTTTTCTGCCGGACGGTGCATTCCGGCTGCCTCGCCGGGCCGCCGGACGCGCCCTGCGACAGGCGATCAGCGATCCCATGGCCTCCGTGGTGTCTTCGTCAAACAGGGTGTGTGCGTCGAGATCGTCACGGATAACGGCGC
>SYLK01000380.1 GCA_005809115.1 Planctomyces sp.
CCGACTTCACCGCGGATGTCGACCAGTTGACTGCCGATGCCGGGAAGGAACCGGCCACAGACGCCGTAGAGGCCTGCTTCCGCCGATTCGGATATCGGCACGGTGGATGGCACCATGGGTATTACGGGCACCGATACCACGGTGGCGGCGGATGGAACTCGTATCACAGCAACTGGAATTACAGTGTCCCGTACTACGGATATTCCAGCTGCTGCGTCCAGCCGGTCTGCCACTATTCCTGCGTGTCAGCGCCGGTCTACAACTGCTACTGGGGATGCTACTGACCCATATCCAGACGATTTTCTGTCCGTCGCCCCCGCGGCGACGGACAGAAATGTGCCGCCGGAGAATCTCTCAGGACAGCGACCGGGTGACGGCCTTCATCAGCACCTGCAGGTCCTGCTGCAGCAGTCGAAATGCACAGACGGCGACAGCGAATCCGACTGTGCCTCCGAATGCCAGCACCATCAGCGCAAATGGCCGATTCAGATCCGCGACCGCCAGAATCAGGACGGCGAGCATGGGGACGGCGGCAGCCAGAAACAGATGCAGCCACGTCGTGCGGGCAAGTCGCTTCAGGCTGGTCAGATCCGCCGCGGTCAGTGCATCGAGCTGAATCAGCCGGGGATACAGACATCGCACGGCGATCAGAGACACTCCGAAGAATGGATACGCGGCTGCGATCAGGCCGCACAGCGTCAGCGAAGCCAGAAAATGACCATAGATGGCCATGGGCACACTGCCCCGCAGAAACTGCAGCAGGATCGGGTAGGCCGGCGCGGCGATCATCCACAGTATCAGTCCCACGAGCGATGCCACACCACCGAGTTTCAGGCACCGCCCACGCAGGTCAGACATCACGTCGCCAGGCGGACTCGCCCGTTCGCCGGTTCCCGCCACCTGTGACCCCGCCACCTGTGTTACCGCGCGAATCAGCCAGACGGACGACAGCATGCCTGCCGGGAATGCCAGCAGATTGATGATCAGCTGGATTCGCATGAATGTCGGTTCGGCATCGGGCATCTTGTCTATGATCTCGCCCCGGTTGTACAGCAGATTGAAGATGGCTGTGATGATGTTGGGAATCAGTGTCGTGACGACGATGCTGACCAGAGGCCAGCGGCGGACCAGCTGCTTCCAGCGAGTGCTGTCATCGCACAGCAGTTTTCGTGCTTCCGGCTGGAGGCACAGCTCCAGGTCGTTTGCGAGTGCGATCCCGGTGGGACAGCGACCCTCCGGATCAGGCGTCAGACAGCGAATCGCAACCTCAGCCAGACCGCAGTCATCGGCTTTGTGCAGCCTGCTCCGGACTTCCAGCGCTGGTCCCTGCCGGCGTCGCTCGATCAGCGCCTCGTGCAGACCGGACCAGGCTGCCCGCTCGCGATCGTCCAGAAACGGTCGTTCCCCTGTCAACAACTCACACAGCATGACACCCAGCGAAAACAGATCACTGCGGCCATCCAGTGCGTCGGCACGGCGTCGGTCACGCCCGCTGCAGCAGGCTTCGAGCTGTTCGGGCGACATGTAGGCGAGGCTGCCTCCCAGACCCGCCTCAGCCCGGGATCCGGCGAGATTCGCACCGAAACTGATGTGGAAGTCCGCCAGTTTCGGAATCCCTTCAGCGGAAAGCAGCACGTTGGCCGGTTTGATGTCACGATGCAGCACGCCAGCGCGGTGTGCGTAGTCCAGAGCGCGCGCCAGCTGCGAACCCACCCAGCACACGAGCTGCGGCCATGTCAGATCGGCCAGCCTTCTGCGCACTGCCGACTCTCCCGGCCGGATGTCACCACGTGCGTCCATCACCGCGTCAATCGCCTGCAGGTAGATGCGTCCTGATCGCTGTCCTGCAGCCACAGACTGCATCTTCCGAATCACGTCGCTCAGTGTGCCACCCGGCGCATACTGCATATAGAGCAGTCGCAGGGATCGCTCAGGCAGCAGCCGCTGGTCGTACACGCGAATGATGTTTTCGTGATCGAGCTGAGCGAGCGTCTGCGGTTCCTGGCTCTGGTCGGCCGAGGCTTTGAGCGCGACCAGTCGCTGCATGGACTTCTGTCTGGCCAGAAAGACGGTGGCGAAGGCACCCCGGCCAAGTTCCAGCAGCAGATCAAAGTCGTCGATCGCGTCTCCCGCCGTCAACGGGATGCAGGGCCGCGTGGCTGTGTCAGGGCTCGCGGCAGGCCAGAACGCCGGATTGATTCGCAGCAATGATTCCAGATCGTCGGCCAGTGCCGGAAACCGCTGGTGCAGCTCCGCAGGCGACACGGGGTCATTGACGGCCCGGCGAATCTGGAACTCCTCCAGCACCAGGTCGGCTGTCAGGACGGCAGCGAAATCCGGTACCTCGTCAGCATAGTCTTCCAGCACCAGTCGCAGTCCTCGCTGCCAGCGGCATTCCAGATCCAGCTTGACCAGCTCGGCTGCCGTTCTGTTGCGCAGTGGATTCCCGGATTCTCTCAGAAAATCACTCAGCAGCGGTGGAACCGGGGACGAATCCCATGCCTCGGAAAACGATTCCAGTGTCTTCGTGAGTGCGTGCCAGTCGTCGTCAGGGAATCGTGACAAAGGAAACACCGCCGCACCGGGCCTGATTGGAATTGTCCGGGACTCGAACACGTCACCACAAGGACGACTGCAGACGCTGGCCCGAAAATTGAGGCAAGACCTGCCCTGCCTCGCAGGATGCGGCCCGCACTGATGGCGAGTATACTGCCGGAAAATGTGGGAGCACATCCGGCCCGGTCCCGAAAATCCACACGCCGCAGAAAACCGCTCCTGCCGGTGGCTTTTCTGTAACACGCGAATGTGCCGACTTTCTGCTGGCGGACGATGCCCATGTCTCAGCCCGAACCTGCGCCACAGTTCTCCGGTCCGGCGGAACTCAGTGATTTCATCAATGCCCACCGCAGGCAGCTGCTGGCGTACACCGACCGCAGCCTCGGGCCGGCGCTGCGGTCGCGTGTCGAACCCGAGGACATCGTGCAGGAGGTCATCGTTTCTGCGCTCGCGTCGCCGCAGCAGTTTCAGGTCGCCGGACGCGATCCCTTTCGGCTGCTCTGCCAGCTGGCAGAACAGCGGATTATTGACGCGCATCGGCATCATGTCGGAGCCCTGAAGCGAAGTCTGGCACGTGAGGTGTCGATGGAAACGCCGATTGCCGGAGGTGATGGTCCAGCGTTTATCGAGATGCTGATCGCCAGCATCACTTCGCCGAGTCAGGCTTTTTCCCGTGACCAGAAGGAATTTCGTCTGCAGCAGGCGATGTCTGAACTGAACCGCGAACAGCAGGAAATTCTTCGACTGCGATTCATCGAAGGTCTGCCAACCCGGGAGATCGCCGAACGACAGGGAAAATCGGACGGCGCCATCCGCGTCACGCTCAGTCGCACGCTGACACAACTGCAGGAAATGCTTGGTGCCGGGGGGTAAGGACCGGCCAAAAAATCAGTTGAACAAACTCATGAAAACTTCGGCCGCATGAATCCTGCACCTCGAATTCGGATTCGCTGGATCAGTTCATCAGCTGGCCGATGATTTCATGCCGCAATCTTACGGTCAAGACGAAACATTCAGGTCCCCCCTGTCACACACCAGCGTGATTCCGGTCAGGGGGCGCTGCGCTTCCCTGACCAGAAAATTTGTTCAACTGATTTTTTGGCCGGTCCTGAAGTCGCCGGAGGCCCGGTTCCGGCCCACACGGTACCCGGCAGGCAGGCGCCACAGCCGCGCGACACCCGCAGTGGGCGACCGCCGCTCTGCCGTCGATTGACTCGAATGCCACGGAGCCGCATAGTACTGGTCGCGTCGCAGGTGTGGCGTGCCACCGCAATGGCTGTTGATCTCGCACCAGATTCACGGCCGCCACGGGCATTCAACCATATGGTGCATCGGGAGCGCTGCCCTGGAATCGACCCGACGAACGTTTCTTCAGGCGACCGGTGTCGCCGGAGCCACGCTGATCGCAGCGGGACTGTCTTCTCCCGCGAAAGCGGTCGTGCGTGGTGCTGATCAGGGAAAGGAATACAGCCGGGTTCCCTGCATCACCGAACTGTTTCTCGACAACGAGATGCTCGAGAGCACCCCCGGTGTGTCGCGACGGCTCCATCCGGCGAAGAAGCATCTGCTGAACCCGGTCGTACGCTGCGACCGCTGGTGCGATGGCACGTACATCGAGCCGTACACCACGATGTTCGATGAAGAAGAAAAGATCTTCAGGATGTGGGCTCGCGCAGGGAGCGATGCGAAAACCGGCTACGTGGGAGGCAACGCCGCCTGGATGCTGTACTTCACTTCCACGGACGGCGTCCACTGGGAGAAACCCGACCTAGGGGTCATCGAGGTGAACGGGCGTCGCGACCACAACATCGTTTTCGCGAGCGATCTGGTGCCAGGATCCCCGACGGCACTTGCCTACGGACCGGAGAAGTTCGTCGCTCCCACAGCCCCCATGGCGCCCCAGGGAAAGAAGGCCTTTTTCTGGAGTGTCAATAAACATCCGCGCCCCCGGGATGCGTCGGAAAAATACGTCGCGGCTGCCATCGTTCAGGACCACCGCCGCGGGGCGCACATCGTCACGTCCCCGGACGGGATTCACTGGTCGTGCGCAGCCGCCCCGTTCTGGCAGACGCCGCACGATGTCTCGTCGAAAGGGGAC
>SYLK01000034.1 GCA_005809115.1 Planctomyces sp.
GTAATTCGTCCGACAGGGAAGTCAGAATCCCCGGGATGATTCGTCCGCATTCGATTGTGGCGCATCCGTCACCAGCTCTGTACATTGCCGCTGGCTGGCAAAGTCCGATCAGCGGGATGGTTCGCATTCAGGCCCGCATGGCTGACGCTCATCCGGAATGTGGCAACGGTCAGGAGTGGCATGTACAGCACCGCACGGGGCGGCGTGTCACCAGTCTCGGTCAGGGCAGCTTCGAAACCGGCGGCTCCGCGGAGATGCCTGCAGCGACGATTGCCGTTCGCGCGGGAGAACTGGTCTCGCTGATGGTCGGTCCCCGTGAAGGCAACCATTCCTGCGACCTCACGGAAATCAGCCTCGTGGTTTCTGAGCTGGACGGGGCAGGTCGCACCTGGGACCTCGCCGGCGACTGTTCGTCCGATCTGCAGTCGGCCAATCCGCACGCCGACAGTTACGGTCACCCTGGTGTATGGCACTTTTACCAGGGGCCAGTCAGTGCCCTGGTACTGGAATCGGGCGCCCCGGTTTCAGTTCCTCGCGGATCATTGCTGTGGCGCTGGCAGCAGGAATCTGACCCGGCCACGCGGTTGGCGATCGCACGGCAGATATCCGATCTGGTGACCTCCGAGCCGCCAGCGGATGCCGCTTCGCCTGACGCAGTGCTCACCGGGCATCTCAGAAATCTTGTCCAGTCTGCTTACAGCATGGGCACCGTTCTCACTGGTGCGGAAGCGGATCCTCGCTTTGGTCAGCGACCACCAGATCTGAACGCGCAGCCCACCGATCTGATCGTTCAGGCTCCGTCAGCGATGGAATTTCGGATTCCGGCGAGCCTGGCCGCGGGGAGGACCTTCGTCGCGACCGGCCGCTGCGGCAGACCAGCAGCAAAGCCCGATGCGGCGCCGAATCTGCCGGATGGTTCCGCTGGCATTCCGGCCTTCGACGGGACGGTGCAACTCGATGTCCGGTCGGCAGAACAACTCGGTCTGCCCGACGATTCCGACGAACGATCCCGGATGGTCCGGAATCTGCCCGGCCAGCTGGCGATTTCCAGTCCCATCGTCGTCAACACCGGGGGGACGGCGCACGCCCGGACAGAGGCCGGCTTCGCTGAATTCCGGCAGCTGTTTCCGCCAAACCTGTGCTATGCGAGAATCGTCCCGGTTGACGAAGTGGTCACACTGACTCTGTTCTACCGAAATGACGAGCACCTGCAGCGACTGATGCTGAACGATGAGCAGACAGCGCAGCTGAACCGCCTGTGGGATGAACTGCTGTTCGTAGCCCAGGAGCCACTGAAATATCAGGTTGCTTTTGAGCAGATTCGCGAGTTCGCCACCCAGGATCGACCCGATCTGGTGGCGGTCTGGACTCCACTGGTACAGCTGGTGGAAGACCGTGCAGCCGCATTTCGCCAGCGGTTGTCCGACACGGAGCCGGCTCATTTGGCAGCCCTGATGCGATTCGCGGCGACCGCCTGGAGACGCAGCCTGACGGTAGACGAACGAGTTTCGCTGCAGTCTCTGTATCAGACGCTGCGACTCACAGAAATGCCGCATGATGAGTCGATTCGGCTGGGGCTCGCCCGGATCCTGACGTCACCCGCGTTTCTCTACCGACATGAAACTGTCCTCGACGCAGCCGAACCGCACCCTGTGAACGATCTGGAACTGGCGAATCGGCTGAGCTATTTCCTGTGGTCCTCAATGCCGGACGCTCAACTGCGCGCGGTCGCAGAAGCCGGTCAGCTTACGGGAACACTGCCCGGGCATGCACCGAACACGGATCCGGTGAGCGGGACTGGCCGTGACTCGGGCGCCGTGGCTCAGCCGGACGATGAAGTGGTCCGGCAGGCTCGCCGGATGCTGAAGGATGCCCGCATTCGTCGGCTGGCCGTGCAGTTTGCCTGCCAGTGGCTGCAGGTGCGGGATTTCGACCAGAACTCGGACAAGAACGAACGTTTGTTTCCGGAGTTCGCTGAGCTGAAAGATGACATGTACGAGGAAACTGTCAGATTCTTTGAGGACATGTTTCGCAGCGACGGTTCGATCCTGTCGATCCTGGACGCGGACCATGCATTCCTGAGCGAACCGCTGGCACGCCACTATGGCATCGAATGGAGTCAGGTAGAACCCGGCAGCAGTGCCGCATGGCGACGCGTTGACGGCCTGCAGGGCCTGGGACGCGGTGGAGTTCTGGGGATGGCAACTTTCCTCGCAAGTCAGTCCGGTGCTTCGCGCACCAGCCCGATTCTGCGCGGCAACTGGGTCTACGAAACCTTGCTGGGGGAACGACTACCGCGTCCGCCGGCGGGTGTTCCGACGCTGCCGGAAGAAGCACCCGCGGGACTGACTGACCGTCAACTGATTGAACAGCACAGTTCCAGCGCCGCCTGTGCGAAGTGCCACATCCGGATTGATCCCTACGGCTTTGCTCTGGAAAAGTACGATCCCGTCGGCCGCCTGCGACCAGCCACAGTCGACACGAAGGCCACGCTGGCAGACGGCACCTCCATCGACGGAATGGAGGGCCTGAGACGTCATCTTCTGAACGAACGCCGGGACGACATTGTGCGGCATTTCTGCCGAAAGCTGCTCGGCTATTCGCTGGGCCGCGAAGTGCAGCTTTCTGACCGGCCCCTGCTTGAACAGATGTTGCGCGACTTGTCGCAAAACGGCTACCGAGTTGGCATGGCGGTTGATACCATTGTGCAGAGCAGTCAGTTTCGGCGAGTTCGCGGCAATCATGTTTCGGCCGAGCAGCAGTGAAATTCCCTGGCGGCCGCGGCGCATTATCTGTGTACGGGTGGAAAGGTTATGTCAGAACACCTGAAGAAGTTTGACTTTTCCGGTTCCCAGCCGGCCTTTGACGATGCCGATGCACTCGGTACGGACGGACAGTTTGGACGGCAGGGTGATACTCGGCTGGAACACCCGAAGAAACTGGTGGACTACTGGATCGACAAGGCCACCGGGAAGTACTGGCCGCATCTGGATAAAGAAAAAGTCCGGGCCGGCCTGAAGGAAAGGATCACGACGCCTGACCTCATCAACCAGAGCGCCACCAGTCTGTGCGGTGTGGCCACGTTCGTACGTGAACTGGCACATGATGATCCGACTCAGTATGCACTGCTGGGAGCGCTGCTGTACGAAGGGGGCTGGGGCAATCTTGGACGCCGCGGTCTGACGCGAATCGAACCGCGTGCAGCCACACGGATGGAGAAAGTTCCCGTCGACAGCAATGGCAATGAGATGAACCATGCCGACTGGCTGGTGCTGGCTTCCGTACGCGACGCATTCAACACCGATGCCTATCGCAACGACTTTCTGGAAGGCCTGCGCGGCATGACCGTGGATTCCATGCCGGCCTTCTTTCGGACGGCCGGATATGACCAGCTGGCGTACGATTACAGTGCGACCAGCACCAGGGGTATCCACAACATGGAGAAAGCCAGCGACTTATACCGCAGCGGGTACGCCGTGGCTCTGTTCGTGCATTCGTCGCTGCTGAACGACGCGACTCGAGTGCTGCCAACGGCCAACCACTGGATTGCGCTGCGATCGCCGATCGACGTGAATCGCGTGTGGAAACCCGGGGTGGTGGGTGTCCGAGTTGACCGAGTCTGGACCTGGGGCGGTGTGCAGAGCATTCCCAAAGAGGGCGACGGCTGCATTCCGCTGCAGAAATTCATTGATCACTACTACGGATATGTCGCCGCCAGAGCCCATGTAAACGGCAGATAGGGCCACTGGCTGCGGAGTCACAGATTCTGAAGGTGCTGCACATGACCACAGGTCAGTTTTCCCGTCGAAAAATGCTGCACGGGCTCGGCGTCACTATGGCGTTGCCCTGGCTGGAATCGATCGCGGTTCCGAGTGAAGACTCCGGTTCCGGCGAGGTTGCCGAACAGGCTCCCACCAGGATGGCGATTCTGTTCTCCGGCTGCGGCTTTCATGCGCAGGAGTGGTGGGCCCGAGGCCAGGGGCCGGATCTGGAACTCGGCAGGGTGCTGCAGCCCCTGAATGAGTTTCGTGACCGCATGGTCTTCATTCGAGGACTGTACAACGAAGAAGCGCTGAAGGGGAACATCCACAGTTCTCAGACCGGCAACCTGCTGTCTGGTGCTCCGCTCGCCGCCGGCGGCACCATCCGATCCGGTACCAGTGTCGACCAGGTTGTGGCCCAGAGGATCGGACATCGGACGAAACTCCCGAGTCTCGTCCTGGGATGCGAAAAGGCAAATCCTTCCGTCCACAAGAACTACTCGATGCTCTACAGCTCGCACATTTCGTGGAGCAGCCCGACAACTCCAACCCCGCTGGAAGTCTATCCGGCGCTGGCCTTCGATCAGCTGTTCAAGGACAAGGCCGGACGCGCTGATCAGAGCGTTCTCGACGCGGTTCTGTCGGATGCGCATGACTTCCGCCGCCACATCAGCCGACTGGATCAGCAGAAGCTGGACGAATATCTGAACTCAGTGCGGGAAGTGGAGACGCGGATTGAACGGGCCGGACGACGCGGAGAAATGCAGGGCTGGCGCCCCACTCTGACTCAGCCCGATCTCCCGCGACCGAAGGATGGCTACCCTCAGGACATCGTGGAGCACATGCGACTGATGTGCGAAATTCTGGTGCTGGCATTCCAGACGGACACCACCCGCGTCTGCACACTGAAGCTGAACAACGACCACGGAACGCTCCGCTTCCCGCACCTGGGCGTCGACTACATGATTCATCACCTGTTGTCACACAGTGACACGGAAGACTGGCTGAAAGTCAACCAGTTCTTCCTCGAACAGATGGCCTGGATCGCCCGCCGGCTGGACTCCATTCAGGAAGGCGAGCGCACGGCCCTGGATAACTCGATGATCATGCTCTGCTCCAGCATGCTCAACGGACACCACGATGCCACAAAGCTTCCGGTCGTGATGATCGGCGGCGGTGGCGGGATCAGGGGAGGTCAGAATCTCGACTATCTCGCCGACTCCAACCGCCAGATGTGCCGCCTTTATCTCAGCATGATGGGCCGCATGGGGGTACAGCTCGACCGGTTCGGCGACGCCACTGAACCGCTGCCAGAAGTCTGGGAGTCGGCCTGAATCACGGAGGGAGTGATTGATGAGGACTGACGATGGATGTCGATGCTGACTCGATTGGTCCAACTGCCGAACGCGGAGTCACCGCGTGGCACGGGACGCAATCGAGTACGAGTACGAGTACGAGTACCGCGATGCTGGTTACGAGGAGGACGGGAGCGCGAAGCACGAACAAGGCATAGAGCCGGGGGTGACGCTTGCGGCTGAACCCCTCCCGCACCACCCGGCGTGCGGGTCCGCACCGAGCGATTCACTTCCTTCGCAGTGAGTGTCTGCCAGATAGTTAACAGACTGGGCAGGCCCTCCTCGTCGTGCTCGTCCCGTGAGAGTGCTTCATGCACGGCTCGACTGGACGACAGCGTCGCAGAATTTTTTCTGCTGCAGTCCTGAGTCAGAGCTTTGTCTTTTCTGGTCCCGAGTCTCTGCAGATTCGCGATTCTCGTCCTGGGACGACGCCACTGCGGTGGTCAGCGAGTCCATCAGTTTGCTCATCGGCAGACTGGCCTGGAAGTGCTTATATGGGTCGCCTCGGTCTTGAGTGTGGACTTCTCCTTTGCCTGTTCAGGCAGGGATTTCTGGCGGGAGTCAATCAGTTGGCCCAGCGTGAGGGCCTTCTCTGCCTTTTGTGGAGCTGTTTGGTTTTGCCTGCGGAGAGCAGGAACGTCGCGGGATCAGCATCTGCAGGGAGTTCCAGCACACCGCGCTGGAGCAACGAGAGCGTTTCTTAAACGCGGGCGAGGGCGGCCGTGGCTTCTCTGAGGTTGGCGGTTTTCAGCGAGCGTTTGAACGCCTGACCAGCGAGCCGGAAGCGGATGTGAAATTGGTTTGACACAGGATCGACAGAGACACTTGCCATGGCAGAATTCCTCGATGATCAGCCAGTGAAGGAACTGAAATCGTAGGATGCGTGCCTTCGGCAGCCCAGCGGTGGAAACTCAATGCAACCGCAATGCTGTGTCAGTTTTGTGTCAGTTTTTGTTGAACCAACAAAAATGGACTCCGCCAGAATTGACGTAAGTCCTTACGGTGAAACAATGGACGATATTGGACTCGAACATCCACAGAAAACACTGGGGAAACACCGCTGGGCGTGGTTGGTGGTGCGCCGGGTGGTGCAGATTGGGGTGAAATTCGGAGGTTGATTGAAAATTGTACCGACCTCTCGCCCGAAGCCCGACGGCATCTGATCGCGCTCGGGGATGTCGAACACCATCACCACGCGCGACATCATGTCTGAGGTCGTGTCTCGGTGCCCGACGCCGTCAGACGACCCTTCAAAGCCCTTCGAGTGCCGCAGAGGGAAGGGGCATGAAGCAGGCCGCCCTCAGCTTGAAAACGGAAAACAACGGGGGGGACGAACCGAATCTGCATTCTGGCGACAGAGCACGGTGGGCGATCCGTGACCAATTGCGTCTCAGATCCCCTGCGAAGGGGATCGCCCTTGTGCGGCCGACCCTGGCCAGATGATCGTCGCGCCGATCTCCTCAGCCGCTTCAACGGCGATTCGGGGGTGTAACCGAATCATCTTCAGCAGAACCGGCCACATCGCCTCCTCCAGCTCCTCGGGGGTCGCGGTATTCATGATGTCCCGCCGAGCCAGGTCCGCCAGGTAGGTCAGCTTCACCACGGCTTCGTACATCCGCGTGAGTCGGGTCGAAGGACGACGAGAGCTGCGAAGTCGATCGATCTCCTGGGCCCAGCCGGCAGCGAATCTGCCCGGTCCGCCGAATCCGGCAACCATCAGCTCCAGCAGGGACTGCGCTCGGGCGAGAGAATTCGACCGAGCAATCCCTGAGCAGGATTTCTGCAGATTCCAGCCCGACTCGAACTGCCGCTTCCTGCGGACGCGGGCTCGTTCGGCAGCGGCATGACAGCGATTGCACGTACTGTGACGCTGCTGGGAATCCCGTCCGAGTCGGCGAAACTGTTCCACGGGCAGGACCTGCGCACAGTGACGACAAATTTTCTCGCCGGCCGTTGGCAGCGACTGGTAGTCCTGGGCAGGAATTTCTCCTGAAAACTTAGGAGCGATCATAGTCTCCACCGCCACCCCGGCACTCAGGCCACAAAAATTAAATTGAGAGCAATGCCGTTCATTTCGCACGTGGAATGCAGGATTCTAGGCAATATGGGCATTAAAATACCAGAGTACCTGACCATTTGATCATCTTGGGCTGTAATCCACCATGATTGACGATTTCGTATTTCCGTATCTAAACGAGGCGGCCTGATGTCATCGCACAGACGAAACCTCAATTGAGGTGGCGTCGCAACTGATCGCCGCCTCAAAATGCTCATCCCGCACCTGCAGGTAATGCTGATCTGCCACCTGTTCACTATTGCCCATCCACTCGCAGACCGTCTTCCGGGGAAACCGCTCTTCCAGCTCGGTCTGCCGGGATGACCGGAGATTCTGGAACAGCTTCGGCCAGACCGGAATTCCCGCCAGCCGGATCAGCTGACTCGTCCGCTTCCGCAGATTGGCATCACTGGTCTTCCTCAGCCCGGGAAACAGGAATTCATCCATCGCCGCTCCGTCCGCACGGTCCCGGAGTTCCTCCAGACCCGGCACCAGCTCCGGGAATAGTGGAATCTGGCGGATCTTCGTCTTCACTGCCGGAACGGTGATCCGGCGGCGCTGCCAGTCAATCTGCTCCCAACGCAGGGTAAACGGCTCTGAGGGCGTTCTGAGACCACCCCAGCGACTCAGGGCCACCACCGCTCGCAGCTCGGGGTCCGGCGTTGCGGCCATCACCCGGACGATCACCTCAGCCGGGATGAACCGGTGCCGACTGCGGTCCACGGTCCGGTCGGATTTGACCTTCTGAAACGGATTCGTCGTCAGAATCCCGGCATCGACGGCTTCGTTCAGGAATCCCCTGGCAAAGGCCAGGTGCTTCCCGGCGCTGGACGCCTGATGACCGGCACCTCCCAGTTCTGCCGGAGTCACCAGCCACCGCAGGAAATCGCTCCCGTCTTTGACCGTCAGACTGCTCAGCTTCCGACTGCCGAAGAATTCCCGCACCTTACCCGCGGCCTGCCGCCAGGCCCGGATCGTGTTCGGCTTCACGTCCCGCCGGCTGGTGATGCAGCGCTCCACAAACTCTGCAAATGGCGGATCCGTCCGAACCCCATCCGAAATCAGCCCCAGTCGGGCCAGCCGGTGACTCAGTTGCGGCCACTCCGTGTGAATGTGATCGATCCATTCCCGGGTCAGCCGGCGGATGTCAC
>SYLK01000035.1 GCA_005809115.1 Planctomyces sp.
CCGCCACCGAAGTTCGTGGTATCCGTGTCGGCAACTGTCGCGCGGGAAGCGATCCGCACCGGCGTCGGATTCTCGACCCAGGTGACGTTCCCGTTGAACCTGCTGATCTGCGGTGCCTGACTGACGGCAATGACGTTGACCGTGACCGACGCCGAACTGACCGTTCCACTCGCTGATTCCGTAAGTGTCGCCGAAACTGTCCGTGGGTGTGTCGCAGGATCGTCAGAGACACTCAGGTAGGTCACATTTCGCAGCAGAGCCTGGACCGCAGCGGGTGTGGCAGCGTCATTCAGTGTGACTTCCAGGCTGGTAATTCCGCTGAAAGCACCGATCATCAGGCCGCCGAACGTCACGCTCGTGCCCGAAACGCCGATCTGCCCTGCACCGATTCCCTCGTGCCGAATCTGAATGCGGTCTGTCGATTCTGCATCAGTCGTGATCGCGATGGTCAGAACACGACCATCGAATTCTCGGTCCTCCGGCCAGTTGATTCGCACGTCCGGGGCAAGAATCTGCGACGGCGAATGCTCGACATACATGACGACACCACGGAATCCGTCAATCGTGGGCGGGACAATCGTGCCTGTCGCGGACGCTGCAGAAAACAGGTACGGGTCATTTCGCAGAACCCATGCGAGGTGATCGTCGCGACTGATGCCAGCCACGTCCGGACGCAGATCGCCGTTGAAGTCAGCCGACACGACATTTCGAAGAAGAGGAGAATATCTGCTGAGCTCACCGGTTCTCAGCGAAGGTATGCCTCCCCTCGTGCTGGTCGTATTCGTCAGAACGGCATCCGAGTGATTCCTCTCAGAACCAATCGCAACCACTTCATCCAGGCCATCCCCATTCAGATCCGTCAACAGGGAACTCTGCGGATAACTATATAACTCCGTTGCCACCGGGTCCGCAAATCGTGTCGTCATGGCGGCTCGCTCCGTCTGATTGGCAAACAGAATCAGCTGCGAACTGAACGAGCTGAGTCCGACCAGATCCGGAACTGAGTCCCCATTCACATCGCCCGACGTCAGGTGGATCAGTGGATGCGAGGTTGGCAGGATGCGGTCAAATTGAAAGACCGGGGTCGTCGAGCCATTCTCGGATGCGTTCAGGAATACCCGGACATTGGCTGCTGATGCCCATGGAAGGTGCACCATCTCGGCCATGTCCGGCGTTCCGTCGGCGTTGAAGTCCGCGAAAACCACCGACGCAACGTGCGTGGTGCTGCTCAGCAGCTCCGCTGCCTCGAATACAGGAATCGCCGAGCCGGTCTGCGTCGTATTCAGAAAGGCCTGAACGACACCGGGATCGCTGATTGTCACGATGTCCGGTTTTCCATCGCCGTTCAGATCGACCACAGTCAATTCGTGCGGATTCGCTCCAACGGGAAAGCTCTGCGGAGCCAGAAAACTCGCCTCTGCTGCACCTGATTCCGTTGAATTCAACAGCACCTTCATGTCACCGCCGGCCGTACTCAGCACAGCAATATCCGGCCTTCCGTCGCGATTGAAATCGCCCACGGCGACGCGATCGGAACGCCCTTCGACTGCCACGTCCCGACTCTCCCCAAACACAGGAACCGTTGCGCCAGGCGTCGATACGTTCATCGCGACTGAGATGACGTCAGCCAGACTGTGGCCCGCGATCAGATCCGGTTTTCCGTCGGTATTGATGTCGGCTGCAACAACGCTTGTCGGATGAGAGTTCAGGTAAATCCCTCCGTCCCACGACATCGCCGTCTGCGGAACGATGACTCCGGTCAGTACGACATCAAAGCTCTCTTCGAACTCCGGGATGCCGTCAGCGATGACTGGCACGGAAATCGTGGCGGTTGGCCGGCCCGACTCAAAAATAACGCTGGCCCCGGGACCGCTGGCGACATAATCTTCGCCCGCCACGGCCGATCCATCCCGCGTTTCGTAGGTGACTTCCATCGCTTCCTGGAATTGCCCCGTACGAGTCAGCGTAAACACCATGGATCGCTGGCCGTCGAAGGGTTCCGTCAGCGACGCACTCGTAATCGCCACACGATTGGTCATGCCCGTACCGAGATACTGACCGGGAATATTCGCATCATAGAAACTATGGAAGGTCACTGAGAGAACCTGGCGTACCTCCAGCCTCTCCGTGGCCACGAGTCTCGCTTGCGTGCGGCGACGCGTGCGGCGAAGGCGTCCGGTCCGGATCATCAACCGCCGCAACACGTCCTGAACCCGGCGTCGCATGAAGAACCTGTGCTTTCGCGAAAAATCGTTACCGCTGCTGATGTGCCGGGACCACTGGATGAAGCGACCGACGCAACGTCCTCCCATCGTCCCCTCCCCCCGAGGGCAGCCGATGACCAGTCGGAACAGGACTCTATTCCCAGGTTCTGCGACAGGCAAGGAAAAGATGCCACCTCGCTGCCTGTTTCAGAAATGTTCTTCCCGTCCAGTGGGTTCCGCGGCGAATCTTCACAGGAATCGGGCCGACCGTGTTTCGATTCGATGGGCGCCAGTCGTTGACCAACGTCACCACCATCGTCCCGCATCAGGGCAGGGGGGCAGAAAAGGCGGAAATGGTGTCAAAATGTAACCGGTCAAGGGCCGGGGACTGGCTCATTTTCCTGGCGTTATTGGCTCATGTGAGTTGATCGGTTTGGTTGTGGCCGTGCGTGTTCTTCAGAAATGTGCCTGTCTGCCTCCCCGGTCCTGAAAGGCACGAAAGTCGATGGCCTGCATTCTGCCGATCCGCGGCAAACTTTCGAAGTTTCCGACTATTCCCGTTAGGCCTGCGTCGAGGTCGCGGTTCCACCAGTGTGACCGTTTTGCACGTTATTCAGTGCACGAGCGGTTTGAGAACCTGACTGCGTTCTCAGGAAATCGCCTGCACAGATGGCTGCAGGTCATCCACAGCGTGACTCTGTCGTGATCAAACTCCGCGGGCGTCAGCGATCCAGCGCCGTCGGCGCTCAGTCCGCCGACACGGTGGGGCGCTGCTCAATGTTCCGCTTCGATTTCTTGTGGTTGGGAGAGACCTGAGTGACGAGGATTCAAGTGTCAAAGTTGGGCTTTGTGATCGCCGCTGGCGCATCGTTCCTGTTCTCCGTCTCCCTCTGGTTCTCCGGGAGTAAACAGGAAGGGATGTTCGTGGGCCTGTGGGTCCCCTCGATCCTGAGCTTCGGCACGCTGATATTGGGGAGGCAGACGCGATGAATGACACTTTC
>SYLK01000381.1 GCA_005809115.1 Planctomyces sp.
CAATTTATTCCACTGTTTGAAAACCCCTCCATTACTTGGGTTGGGCATAATATTAAATACGATCTTTTAATATTGAAGTGGTATGGCATTGAAATCAGTGGAAATTTTTTCGACACCATGCTTTCAGGCGATGGACGCAGCCGGAAAGGACGGAACAATCAAGCACGTCATGTCCGGCGTGAATCCTCAGGGGTGCCAGGTCTACAGTTTCAAACGGCCCTCTGATGAGGAGCTGGACCACAACTTTCTGTGGCGCTGCATGCGCTGCCTGCCGGAGCGTGGCCGGATCGGGATCTTCAATCGTTCGTATTACGAAGAGGTGCTGGTGGTGCGGGTGCATCCGGAACTTCTGGAGCGACAGCAACTTCCGCCCGGCCGCCGAGGCAAGTCATTCTGGCGTGCACGATACGAGGACATCAACTCATTCGAGCAGCATCTGGTGCGCAACGGAACTGTGATTGTGAAGTTCTTTCTGAATGTGTCGAAGGAGGAACAGAAGCGCCGCTTTCTGGACAGGCTTGAACATCCCGAAAAAAACTGGAAGTTTTCACCAAACGACGTCGCTGAGCGAAAGCACTGGAATACCTACATGGAGTCTTACGAAGACGCGATCAGCGCCACCAGTACTCCATGGGCGCCGTGGTACGTCATCCCGGCAGATCACAAATGGGCGGCACGTGCCATCGTGGCAGATGTCATCACGTCCACACTGAAATCGATGGATCTGCGATATCCGCAACCATCGGCAGAGGACGAGACGGCACGAGTCGAAGCACGCGATCTGCTGCTTCAGGAGGATGGCCGTGGGCGCTGTGTACAGTGACCTGACAAGGCCTGACCCCGCAGTCAACTGCCAGATTCATTGAGCCTGACGGCGGCATGCTCCTGAAATTCGCTCATTTCGGAACGAATTGCCGAAAAGGTCCGAAAATCACGGATCGAATGCCGAAAAACGATTGTGCTGCTATTTTCGTGCGTGCCGGAAACGTCTACAACGCCGGATTCTCTGTGGGGTTTCTGCTGCCCCGGTCGTCGGGTCCAGGATTTCTGCAGCTTTTCTGACTCATTTTTCGGCCTGCCCCTGCGTTTGTGATCCCGTGGAGATCAGCGGCGTTTCCGTCACTCAAGACAGGTCTGGACTTGGCATTCATGGGTGTGCTCCGGCGACAATCACTGGCGGCCGTTCCGGGTCTGGACATCCAGCCGCTGCGGATCGCGCGCCACGACGTGGACGGACCGCCCACAGCCGCGATGGCCGAGACGGTCCCGTTCGTGCCGGCACGAGGGTTTGCCAACGGCCATCTGCAGACGTTTCTGGCGACATTCTTCCCACAGCGTCCGAAACTGACCGGCACGGTTCAGCGAAAACTGCGACTGGCCGACGATGACTTCATCGTGCTGCACGATGATCGCCCGCCCGCCTGGGACCGCGGCGATCACGTGGTTTTGCTGCTGCATGGACTGGCCGGATGCCATCAGAGCGGATACATGGTCCGCATTGCCGCCAAACTTCAGCAGCAGAATGTGCGGACTTTTCGGATGGACCATCGAGGGTGCGGAGCGGGTGCACAGATGGCCAAATCACCGTACCATGCCGGCCGCACCGGCGATCTGGATGCCGCGATCCGCATGATCGAACGGCTCTGCCCCGGCTCCCCGATCTCCATCGCGGGATATTCGATCAGCGGTAATCTGGTCCTGCGGTATCTGGGCGAACGCGGGGGCGACGTCCCGCTGAGTCTGTTTCGCGCCGTCGCAATCTGTCCGCCTGTCGACCTGCTGTACTGTGTGATGGCACTGCACCGAGGGCGACTGGGGCCTCGCTACGACTGGTATTTTACGCGGCAGCTCCTGGCACATGTGTCGACCGAACCGCTGTGGCGGGACGACCTGCCTCTGGCAAAACTGGCCCGTCTGCCGCGCCGGCTGTTCGACTTTGACGAAGTGTTCACCGCTCCAGCGTCGGGGTTTGACTCGGCGGAACACTACTATCGTGAGGCATCGGCCAAGGATCTCCTCAGCGAAATCCGGGTCCACACGACCATCCTGGCAGCAGAGGACGACCCCCTCGTGTGCCCACAGCCACTGCTGAGTGTCAGTCTTCCTCCAAATGTCCGAGTCTGCCTCACGAAGCATGGCGGTCATCTGGGTTTCATTGGTCGAGGCGGTGTCGATCCCGATCGTCGCTGGATGGACTGGCGGACGATCGAATGGCTGCTGGACTGATTCGCCCGGTGAAACTGCCTGATGCCGACCCGGATAGGTCTGTTGTTCGAGTTTCCGACGCTCAATGGCGGCGAGCGTTCGATGCTCAGCCTGCTGGACCATTGGCGCAGCTCGGCGGAGCTGGAATTTGTGGCGTTTGCGCCATCCGCGGGCAGGCTGGCCGAGGACCTGCAGCGGCGACAAGTTACTCTGGTCCCGTTTCACCGCCAGGCACAGCCCCCACAGACTGCCCCGGAATCCGCGGCTGAACTGCTGCGGCTGTGTGACCAGTATCGCCTCGACGTGCTGCACGCGAACAGTCTGAGCATGGCACGGCTGGCTGGTCGCATGAGAACACGGATTCGCACGCTGGCAGGTTCACCAGCCACGCAGCGTCTCTGCGTCACCGGTCACCTCAGAGACATGATCCGACTCAGCCGGACAGCCGTGGACGAACTGAACGAGAACGATTTCACAGTGGCTGTGTCACAGGCTGTACGGGATTTCCACACGCAGCAGGGACTGTGTGGGGCACGATGCCGGGTGATTTACAACGGTATCAGTGATGCCCGGTACGCGCCGCAGGATCGCGTGGAAGCTCGCCGCACAGCACTTCCCGGCATGGCGCCAGCGGCGACCGTGATTCTGAATGTCGGGCAGATCAGCCTGAGAAAGTCTCAGGCTGACGCCGCTGCGGCCATGATCGCACTGCAGCGGAGCGATCCGCAGCGAGACCTGCACCTGGTCGTCGCCGGCGAACGCTACTCCATGAAGCCGGAAAGTATTGCCTGTGAGCAGGCCTTGCACCAGATGTTCGCGGATGCGGGCATGCCGCAACGACTGCATCTGCTCGGATATCGCGACGACGTCCCACGGCTGATGAACGCTGCCAGCCTGCTGGTCCATTCCGCTCGCCAGGAACCATTCGGCCGTGTGCTGCTGGAAGCCGCGGCCTGCGGCCTGCCCATCATCGCCACGAACGTCGGGGGAACTCGGGAAATGCTGCGAAATGGCACGGACGCCCTGTTGGTGCCTCCAGCCAGCGCTGATGCGATCGAGGCCGCGATTAGCAGCTTTCTGGACGACCAGGAAGGTCCGAGCCGCTATGCGCAATCGGCCCGCGCACGCGTGGCAGAGCAGTTCACTGTCGCAGCAGCGGCCGGTCAACTGGCCCACCTGTGGTTGGAATGCACCACTGATCGGCAGCACTGACGAACACGCCCCGACAGAACGCGTCGGCGGGACGCGCAGGATTCGATCACTGGATTCCGTCATCGGGTCGGACTATGGGAAGCAGAGGTCGGGCGATCGCCCGACGTGGTTTCAGCCTCGCCAGGGCAGGAGCCGGACACAGCTGTCCGTCAGACCGGTTCGTCGCGGCCGGGGCGTTTCAGGGAATGCGGCTCGCAGATTGCCGAGTACATCTCGGGACGGCGGTCGGCCATCCGATCGATAATGTGCTTGCCCGGGACACGCACCAGTCGTTTGGTTCGCGCCACGGCCACATCGATTTTCGCACGGACAACACCAGGCACAGGATCATCGATCGAAGTGATGGTTGCCCCGACCGGACTGCAGATGCGACTCTTGCCGATGAAGCGAAATCCACGTTCGACTCCGATCCGATTGACAGCGGCAAAGTAGACGCCATTCTCCATCGCGCGGGAGTTGACGGAGAATTGCGCCATGTATTCACCGCCATGGGGCCAGTTCGTCGGGAGGACGATCAGATCGGCGCCCTTCAGTGCCAGCACTCGCGAAGCTTCCGGGAAGCCGCCGTCGTAACAGATCAGCATTCCGATGCGCACACCGTTGGCCTCAAAGACCTCGAACGGCCGGTCTCCCGGAGTCGTATACCGGTCTATTCCGAGGTACGGGAGATGGATCTTGCGATAAGTGCCGGTCAGTCCCTGCGGCCCCACAAGGACCGCCGTATTGAACAGCCCTGTTTCGGCGCGTTCCAGCATTCCGAAGATGACATGCGTCCCCAGTTCTGCGCATAATCGGGACACCCGGTCCGTAGTCGGCCCCGGAATTGACTCGGCAACCGGTTCGGCCTCGGCCAGCGAGTCGAAACAGTATCCGGTCGAAAAACACTCCGGAAAAATTGTCAGACCGGTGCCCTGAGCCACCTCGTCCCGCACGACAGCTTCCAGCAGTCTGAGATTGTCATCAATATTCAGCAGAGTAACGTCTGTCTGGATGCCTGCGATCTGCATCGGCTGGTCCTGAATCCGGAAGGCCATGGAACGCCAGCCGTCGTGGCAACTGGCAGGAAGGTCGATGTGCTCCCGGTGTCACAGTGGGCCGCAATGCCGGATGGACCAACCGGCGGCCGCAGTCGGCCCGATTCGACCGGGAACCTCCCCGGTTGCCCAGATCCCTGAAACTGGTGGAGTCACGCGTTCGACGAAAACGGAATTGGACAGATTCGGCGGACAAAAGCAATGGTTCCGGGAGAATTGGCAATTTCTGCTGCAAGCACCGGCCCCGGAAACGCAACGGATACGAAAGCTGTATCGATCGCACTGATTCTGTGGAACGTCGGGAGTCTTCCTGCCGATCTCTCGTGTGGTAGAGGTCGACCCGCCGCAAGGCGAAGCTGCCATGGTGAGCGGCCGTGACCTTACCCACTTGAACTCCGCTGAACGAGGGTGTAGATCCGTGAAGACAACTACTGGACGGTCCGGAATTCTGTTGTCACTGCTGGCATCTCTGGCCTCCAGTGCCTGCTTCACTGGCTGTCAGACGACCATCGGTGGTCAGACACTGCCTTCCCCCGATTATCTGGAGGATGACGTTCAGTATTTTCCCCATGGACCTGAGTTCAAGCTGACGAATCAGGTTGAAGCCATGCGGAAGTATCAGCTGGAGCAGGACAAGCTGCGAAATCAGTAATTCAGTCGCGCGGCCCGCGCGGATCATCTTCAGACCGGGCATCCGGCGGCGTTCACTGGCCGAGCGACGTGACGCCGCCGAACCAGCCCGCAGAGTCCCTTTTGTCGGGGCGTCGGGACCGCGAGGTCCTGACGCCTTTTGATCTCAGGGCTCCCGGACGGCCGGATCGCACACTGCGTGGACCGCTCATCCGGCTGACTCAGGATCATGTGGATGATCGCCGTCTCGTCGGGTGTGGTGGGCGGTCAGCCATCCTCTGCGATAGAACCAGTACGTCAGTGATGCGGCGATGCCGACCATCAGCAGGACGGCCGCTTGATATCCATACCGCAGCGACAATTCCGGCATATAATGGAAATTCATGCCATAAAAGCCGGCGACGAAACTCAGCGGCATGAACAGAGTGGCGATAATCGTCAGTGACTTCATGACTTCGCTGCTGCGGTATGTGATCTCTGACAGATGAAAATCTCTCAGATCAGCGCACAGCTCACGATACATTTCCGTGACGTCAATGATCTGCACGGTGTGGTCGTAGCAGTCCCGCAGGTAGGTCCTGGTCGTCGCTGAGATCACTTCGCAGTCGTCCCGCATCAGAGCAGCCACCGCGTCGCGCTGCGGCCAGATGCTGCGGCGCAACAGCAGCAGATCACCCCGCAGAACACGGATTTCAGATCGCTGCTTCAGAGTCACTCCGTCTTCGATCATGTCATCCACCAGGTTCAGCCGGTTTCCGATCTGTTCAATCACCGGAAAATAGTGGTCGGTCACCGTGTCCAGAATCGCGTAGCCCAGATAGTCTGCCGGAAGCTCCCGAATCCGGGCTCGCGAGCGAATGATGCGCTCCCGCACTGACTCCAGGAAGTCGGGACCGTCATGAATGGAAATCAGAAAGTGTATTCCGATGAACAGATTCACCTGTTCCGTGACCAGACTGTCGTCGTCCAGGATCCGCGGCAGTCGTGCAACAACATAAAGATGGCTCCCATAGTCCTCCACCTTGCACCGCTGGTGCGAATTCACGACATCCTCCAGTGCCAGAGAATGAATTCCGAAAACGCGTGCCAGCGTCTGCAGTGTGGCCGCGTCCGGCTGTCCCTGAACGCGAATCCAGGTGACCGCTTCACTGGATGGAGGTGCCGTAATGCGGGTATGATCCGGCAGCTGTTCCTCTGTGACGTCGCCGGCACTGTAGATCAGTCGGGTCAGGCGACATCCGCCGGCGGGAGCGGACGTTTCGATCGAACCGGGGACGGCGCCCACACCGGTCGCACGTCTGAAAGCTTTCAGCAGCGCTTTCCGGCGCCGCCTGACCGATTTGTGCCTCCCGGATGATGCCACAATCCTGCCTCCTGTTTGTACAACATTGTGTTTCATTTCCCGGCCAGCCTTCTGCTCGCTCAGCGGATCGGAGCAGGGACAGGGCCTTGCACTTGAGAACGTCCGCGACAAGAATCCTTTCGGGACGATTCCTGTTCGCGTCTGACTCCGGCACACGGCATGATACGCTTCACCGATCACTGCCCGGCACGAACAGTCGTGATTCCGGGAGGCTGCGTCAAGTTGCAGCCGAAGTTCTGTGGCCGGCTGGAGATGCTGCCGAAACGGCGGATCACTCGCCATCGTCTGCGTATTTCAGAATGCCAGGTACCCGAAAAGGCGTGTCGTGCTGAGTTTTACTGATCCCGGCCATCCGGACCGCGACGTGGTAGTGACCGGAATTGGCCTGGTCACGCCGCTGGGATTATCTCGCGAGGCCACCTGGCAAAAACTCCTGGAAGGTGCTTCCGCCCTGCGCGATCTGCGGACTGACGAGATCGATGATGCCGGGCTGCTTGCTGAACTGACAGGAATGCCTCCGATGGGAGGTCCTGTGAACCACGCCGCTGTGCGAAGAAACCTGAGGGAGTCCGGCCTGCTGCGGCACACGGTCCGCAGTCTGCAGGATGTCTGGCTGGCGGAACCTGTGGCAGCGATGTCTTTGCTGGCACTCACCGAGGCCGTGGCAGACGCGGGCCTCAGCCTCCCGCTGGCAGTACCATTCCGCTCCGGGTGCAGTTTCGGCGCCAGCAAGGGAGGCCTGCGCAGCGTCCAGCGTCTGCTGAACAGGGATCGAAACCTTTCAGCAGCGACGAGTGCCGCTGATTGCGACGGCCGCGGTGTTGGCAGCGCGGTGCTGCACGGCACCGGCTCGCGCGCAGCCGCTTACCCGGATCGCGGAACGCGCGAAGCGTCCGATGCGCTCTTCAGGACCGACACCAGTGACACCGCGGGTGACCAGTGGTGGTATGGGATCCAGACGGATTCCGCCACTCGCGCAATTGCCGCGGTGGCCTTCCCGCGGGCGATGCTGTC
>SYLK01000382.1 GCA_005809115.1 Planctomyces sp.
AGGGTTCGACATCACTGATCCGCATCAGTCGGGTAAACTTGCCGTCGGGAGCAATGTTCACCGCAGCCGCCGGTGCCTCCAGATATGGGTTGCGTGCGAGATATCGGCCGTCATACATGATCAGATGCACGGGTTCACTGTTGCCACAGACGAAAGCGCGCAGGTTCCAGTCGTCGAGACACATCCCGTGCTGCCCGCCGCCACTGGTGGCCGTCAGTGTCATTGTACGCGGGTCCAGCAGCAGGTGCTGGCCCCGCGCCTGCAGTCGGCCGCCGGCCGCCCCCACCCGGGCAGATTCCGCCACGGCGACAATCTCGCCACCGTCCAGCCCTGTCGGAATGTGGATTGTGCCGTCGATCCGCCACCGAAACGAATTCAGCATACCTTCGCCGGCCTTGTCCTGCCCAAAGCCCGTGAACACCCGCTGCCGCACGTCAGCCCGACCGTCCCCATCGGTGTCGCGGCAATACAGTATGTCGGGGGCAACGCCCACCATGATCCCGCCGTCCCAGCAGGCCAGAGCCGTCGGATAGTTCAGGTTGTCGACAAAGACCGTGGATCTGTCAAATCGTCCGTCTCCGTCGGTATCCTCAAGCATGCGCACGGATCCGGCCCCCTGAGGACGAGCGCTGCCGTACTGATTGTATTCCGGAAGCTCCACCACAAACGCCCGACCGAATTCGTCAAATTCCAGCGCCATCGGCGAACGAATATCCGGCTCGGAGGCGACCAGTTCCGCGTGAAAACCTGACCTCAGTCGCATCGCCCGCAGCGATTCCTCAGCAGACCGCGGCGGAATCCGCGGCAGTTCCGCCGAATAGTCGGCTTCCTTCGCGTCTTTCGGACTCTCGGCTGCGAAAATCGCACCGTCGGCCACCATGCAGACAGCGGTCACCAACACCGAAAAACAGAGAGCCAGCCGCATTCTGTGAGATCTCCCGAAATGCCTCCACCGGGCAGTCGAGTCTGTGCCGTGATATGAATCCATTGAAGTTGTCAGGAGCCGCCCGAGTGGCAACTGCGGATGCCCACGGCCCCACCTTCAGCGATCCGTGAATCGGCCGGCTGAAGCCTCGCGCTGCGGTCACTTCGAGTGCAGCAGCTGGCGAGAATACCGCCGCGCTGCGCCGGAGTCCAGCTCCGCCCGAAACAGAACTGCCCCAGCCAGATTCGGGGATCCTGCGGCCTGCATCCAGTGGCCGATCTGCGGCGTCATCGATTCTTGACGAGGTGTGTCGCCTCGTCACTCTTCCCTGCGTCTCGACCACGCGCGACGCAGTGCGGCCACGGAGGTTTTGGCCGGGATTCTTATCGTCCTGAATTTGCGAACCACCGCAAGGCAGCGAACTCGGCCGGTTCGGCACTGCAGCTGGCTGACGTTTATCGAGGCCATCATCGCGCGATACAGAAATCGGCGGCCCGAATTGACGTGCCTTCCGGAATCCGCCCGAACCAGACCGTCTCTCACGAATCACACCCGGAAGTGGCGTTGCTCCGTCAGCCAGCTTTTTTCAGCCGTCGCTGATTCTTCTGCCTGCCGAAATCTTTCCGGGCAGCCTGTGCCTGGTCATCGGTGGGGTTCAGATCCTGCGGCGCTGGCAGAGAAGTTTCCGCGGCGGCGGCGTTCTCCGCCGCGAGCTGGCCCGGAGATTCGCCCGCGAGGTTGCGGCTTACCCCGGCAAGACCATCCGGGAGCTCTGCCGGTGCCTTTGCCTGTGCCGCTGCCTGTCCGGCTTTCGGTGTGTCCAGTTCCCGAAAATCCGTCAGCGTTGTCAGCTGTGTTGCGAGGGAAACACGCCCACCCGGATGATGACTGACGTGCATGACAAAGCGACAGTGCAGCAGGCACGCTGCGAAAACCAGTCCGGCATTCGCGAGCATCAGCACCACGCGCAGGGGCAGTCCCGGCACCAGCCGCGCGACACCGGATTCCAGCGCGGCCAGAACTGCCGTGGTCAGGCAGGCGGCCGAGAGGATCGCCAGTGCGGCGAGATTCGCCCGCATGTCCGGCAGAATGCGGGCCGCCACATGAATCAGACAGCACGACACCGGCATCAGCAGAAGAACGGGACGGGCCGCGGAGATCGGACCGGTGAGAGCTTCCACCAGCAGCTGCAGCAACCCTGCCGCCTCAGGACCAGCATCCGTAACCGTCAGGACCCCGGCCGTGACAAGGATGCCGGACATCCATTTCCACGCATGATAGCCACCTTGGAAATCCAGTGGACTCTGCGACCGCCGCCAGCCAATCACGAAACAGAGCTGACCGGCCAGACACAGCAGGATCCCGGCAGTTCCCACAGCAGCCGGCGGCCGGCCACGAGTCGCGGGGCCAGACTCCGCCGGGCCAGAATAAGGGCCGACAAGGGAAATCGAATCAGCAGTGATCGATGCAAGTCCCACGCCACCCAGAAGTGCCGTCACGGCGACGATCAGCAATACGTGCTTCCAGAGCCGTGCCGAGATCAGTCGCCGGATCAGAAGATCGCCCGGCTCCACGTTCGGCACCGGCACATCGCAGACCGGCGAAAGGACGACTCCGAATTCCCCCAGCAGCAGATCCGACTCCGCCAGCTCCTCGGCAGACATCAGGCGGCGCCGCCGATCAATTGCCTGGCGTGTTTCCGCGTAACCGATCAAAGCTGTCCCCTCCCGGCTGGTCACGGCTGTGCCGGCCGGATTTCCACCTGAGGCCGGACCCGTTACGCTCCCGTAGACCTGACTTCGTCATGGCGATGGCTGATTCCTGAGCAGAAGCTGACGCCTCGTCAGGCGTCCTCAGAATTCCCCAACTTCGCGGGAAGTATTTCACATCACCAGGATTCCCCAGTGTTTTTCCTGTTTTGACAAGAGCACCGGAGAAAGCTCTGGTCTATAATCAGTGCCACACGGCAGAGAAGTCCCGACTGCGGACAGTAGGAATCTCAGGTTTCAGAGGGAAACTCCCCCAATTTCCCGCCAGCGGCGGGCTCAGATCAATCCTGATCCCGACGCCGTGGATCGCGAAACCGTGGATCGCGAAACCGTGGATCCGGACACCGATGCCAGCGAATGCCGGCAGCCATAGCGAGAATTTCAAACATGCGGTCAGCGTTTTTTTTCCTCTCTGTTGCAGCCGCCCTGCTGAACTGTGCGGGGACCTGGAGTCAGGACAACGAAACACAAAAGCCCTTCGGGCTCGAACCCCGAAAGCCCTGGACCAGTTCGAAACTTGTCGGCACCCCGGAACCACCGCCACCGTATACCGTGCGGCGCATCTTCCCGGAAATCGTATTCAAGAGCCCGGTCTTTATCGCGCAGGAACCCGGTACGGATCGGATGATGGTCGGCGAACTGGACGGAAAAATCTGGGCCTTTCCCATTTCCAACCCGGTCCCCGATGCAAAAGAACTGGTGCTCGAAACGAAACGGCAGCTGTACTCGTTTTCCTTCCACACGAACTACGAGCAGAACGGTCAGATCTTCGTATTCAGTCCCACCGATCCCGAGGACAAATCCGAGGACAAACGCAGCCGCGTGTCACGGTTCCAGATGAACCTGGACCATCCACGCCGGACCTCGCTGGAACACGAAACGGTGATCGTGGAATGGCCGGCCGGAGGCCACAACGGCGGCGAAGCCATTATCGGCCCCGATGGATATCTGTACGTGTCAACAGGCGACAGCACCAGTGGATCCGACATCAAGGAAACCGGGCAGGGCGTGGATGATCTGTTGTCGGTGATGATGCGGCTGGACGTCGATCACCCGGATGAGGGAAAGGCGTATTCCATTCCGCCGGATAACCCGTTTGTGAATTTTCCCGGTGCCCGCCCCGAGATCTGGGCGTATGGCTTTCGAAATCCCTGGCGATTCTCGTTCGACAAGTCCGGTCGATTGTGGTGCGGGGATGTCGGGCAGGATCTGTGGGAAATGATCTGGCTGGTGGAAAAAGGCGGCAATTACGGCTGGAGTGTCCAGGAAGGCAGTCATCCGTTTCATCCCGGCAAGAAAGCCGGACCCGGACCAATCCTGCCACCTGTGGTCGAACATCATCATACCGAATGCCGCTCGATCACCGGTGGTTATCTGTACGAAGGTTCGCTGCATCCCGAACTGAACGGCGTCTACTTCTACGGCGACTATGAGTACGGGATGATCTGGGGGTTTCGCTACGACGGCACAAAAGCGACGGAACAGCGCGTCCTCGCCGACACGGCGCTGCGAATCCCCACATTTGGTATCAGCCGGAAAGGTGAGATCCTGCTGATGGATCATCCCAGCGGCGAACTCTACGAACTTGTCCCGGCTCCTGCTGCCGAGGCCAACCAGCAGTTCCCGCGGCAACTGAGCGAAACGGGCCTGTTTGACTCTGTCGGAGACCACGCCCTGGCCAGTGGCGTCATGCCCTATTCGGTGACGGCCCCGCAGTGGATCGACAACGGCCGCAAACAGCGGTTCGTGGCATTGCCGGGTGAAAGCAAGGCCGTCTTCAGCGAAACTGGCGCATGGTCGGTTGAGGACGGAACTGTGCTGGCCGAGACGATTTCACTCGACATGGAGGAGGGGCAGCCTGAAAGCCAGCGGCGAATCGAGACACGGATTCTGCTGCGCCAGCAGAGCCACTGGCTGGGGTATTCCTATCTCTGGAACGAAGCACAGACAGACGCGACGCTGGTGGAATCGTCCGGCCGCGACGTTGTTCTGAACATCAGAGCGGCCGCATCCGGACGATCCGAATCACCGGATGGCACACGCCGACAGACCTGGCACATCCCCAGCCGCAGTGAATGCATGTTCTGTCATTCCCGGGCGGCTGAATTCGTACTCGGCTTCCGGACGTCACAGCTGAACTGCGATCACGACTACGCCGGCATCAGCGATAATCAGCTGCGGGCGTTCGAACATGCCGCAGTCTTCAATGCGCCTCTGCCAAAACCACCGTCTGAACTGCCGGTTCTGACCAGTCCCTACGACGACACCGGGGATCTGCAGCTCCGGGCAAGAACCTGGCTGCACGTCAACTGCTCGGTGTGCCACGTCGTCGATGGCGGTGGAAATGCCCGCATCGTGCTCAGTCTGGAAACAAAGAACGAAGACATGAAGCTGATCAGCGAAAAGCCCATCCACGGCGATTTTGGTCTGACCGGATCTGCGCTGATCACACCCGGCGACCCGTGGGCCTCGGTCCTGTTCTATCGGCTCTCCAAAACGGGACGCGGTCATATGCCGCACGTCGGGTCGCAACTGCAGGACCCAGTCGGCCTGAAAGTCGTTCGGGAATGGATCACACAGCTGCCGCGACCCGAAACCACTGGCGCTGCCGAACCGCCAACTTCGGATTCAGCCTCACTGGCAGTGGTGGATCAGTTGCGCCAGCGGCAGTTGACCGGCGACCAGGGAGATCAGGCACTGGATCAACTGCTGCAGTCGAATCGCGAAGCATTCATGCTTGCGGGTCTGGTCGTCGACTCCACGACGTCCGACTCACTGCGTACCCGTGCCATTGCGAGGGGCGTGGCACACCGCGACCCCAACATCCGAGATTTGTTCGAGCGATTTATCCCGGAGGAATCGCGTACTCGGACACTGGGAGATCCGATTGACCCGCAGCTCGTACTTGGCCGCACGGGTGATATCGAACGCGGACGTGACTTGTTCCAGAATGCCTCGTCCCTGCAGTGCCGCAACTGTCACCGCCTGAACAACACTGGCGGAACTCTGGGTGCCGACCTCAGCCAGGTCGGCAAACGCCTGCGGCGGAATGAGATTCTGGAATCGCTGATCGATCCGTCGAAGAAAATCGACCCGAAGTTCCAGACTCAGCTGGTCGTCAGAACCGACGGCAAGGTCCTGACCGGAATTGTGACGGAGAAGAACGATCTGGAGATTCTGCTGAGCGTGCTGCAGGAAGGTCGATCTGAGCAACTGCGAGTGCCGCTCGCGGAAATTGAAGAACTGGTGCCGCAGACCAGGTCCCTGATGCCGGACAAGCTGCTGCGGGACCTGACTGCGCAGGAGGCGGCTGACCTGCTGGCATTTCTGACGTCCCTCCAGTAGGGCAGTATGTCATCAGGCGTAAGGACCGGCCAAAAAATCAGTTGAACAAACTCATGAAAACTTCGGCCGCATGAATCCTGCGCCTCGAATTCGGATTCGCTGGATCAGTTCATCAGCTGGCCGATGATTTCATGCAGCACTCTTGCGGTCAAAACGAAACATTCAGGTCCAGCC
>SYLK01000383.1 GCA_005809115.1 Planctomyces sp.
AGTGTGGTGCGGAATCTGTATGAATTCCCGGCGGCTGTATCTGGCAAGTGGTGTGCCCGGCAGCCTGAACGCCTGGATTTTCCGGGCACAATCGACCTGTCCTTCAAGACGCATGTGGTTTTTCGATGAAGATTCACGAATATCAGGCCAAGCAGCTGTTTCGCGCCGCCGGCGTTCCCGTTCCTGAGGGGATCGTGGTGAAGACGCCGGAAGAGGCTGCCGCTGCGTTTGAAACGCTGGGGCAGCCACTTGCCGTCGTTAACTCGCAGATCCACGCGGGCGGTCGGGGCAAGGGCCGATTTCGCGAGCATCCGGAACAGGCGGGGGTTGTCCTGGTGCGTTCTGCCGCGGACGCACGGACAAATGCCTCGCGGATGCTGGGCAGCACACTCGTGACCGTCCAGACGGGGCCGGACGGAAAACAGGTGAATACACTGTTTGTTGAACAGGGGCTGAAGATCGCACGCGAACTGTACATGGCGATCGTGGTGGATCGGGAAGTGGGCGGCCCGGTCCTGATTATGTCATCCGAAGGCGGAATGAACATCGAAGAAGTCGCGCATGAGACACCCGAAAAGATCCTGACGGAGCCCTTTGATGCAGCCCTCGGTCTGTTTCCCTGGCAGGCGCGAAAGATGGCCTATGCCCTGGGATTTGACGCCGCGGCAGTCCGCAGTGCAGAGCAGTTCCTGCCAAAGGTCTGTCGGTTCTTTGTGAATTACGACTGCAGCATGACCGAGATCAATCCGCTGGTCCTGACGGAAGACAGTCAGCTGCTGGCGCTGGATGCGAAGGTCACCTTCGACGACAACGCGCTGTTTCGCCACAAGGATGTCGTGGAACTGCGGGACCTGACGGAGGAGGACCCCGCTGAAGTCCGGGCGGCCGACACGGGACTCAGCTACGTCAAGCTCGACGGGAACATCGGTTGTCTCGTAAACGGCGCCGGTCTGGCAATGAGCACGATGGATCTGATCAAACTGCACGGGGGTGAGCCGGCCAATTTCCTGGACGTGGGCGGCGGGGCCAGTGCCGCTCAGGTCACAGAGGCATTCCGGATTATTCTGTCGGATAAGAACGTCCGCGCAGTGCTGGTCAACATTTTCGGGGGCATCATGCGGTGCGACGTCATCGTGCAGGCCCTGCTGGAAGCTTACGAAACCGTCGGGTTCAGCGTACCGCTGGTCGTCCGACTGGAGGGTACAAACGTGGATAAAGCCCGGGAAATGCTGGCTGCCAGCGGTCGTGCGATCATCGCGGCCAGTGATCTGACGGACGCGGCGAAGAAGGTTGTGGCTTCGCTGAACGCCTGATGCCGCAGGTGTCAGTGCCTGGAATCACGCGCGGACTGTTCCTGATCTCACTGTTCAGTTGAATCAAATACCATGAGCATTCTGGTCTCCAAAGCTACCAAGATTATCTGTCAGGGCATCACCGGCAAGGCTGGTCTGTTCCACAGCCAGCAGTGCCGGGCTTATGCCGCTGAGTGCCAGCCGGGCGTCGACGTGTTTGTGGGTGGTGTGACCCCGGGCAAGGGGGGCACCACAGTGGACGGATTCCCGGTGTTCGATTCGGTACACGAAGCGGCGCGGAAGACCGGGGCCAATACATCCATGGTTTTTGTTCCGCCACCGTTCTGTGCGGACGCGATCCTGGAAGCGGCCGACGCGGGGATGGCACTGATCGTGGCCATCACGGAGGGGATTCCGGTGATGGACATGATCCGGGTGAAACGCGTGCTGGAAAAATCCCGCAGTCGGCTGATTGGTCCGAACTGTCCGGGCGTGATCACTCCGGGCGTGGCCAAGATCGGCATCATGCCGGGTTATATCCACACACCGGGAACCATCGGAATCATCAGCAAGAGCGGCACGCTGACCTACGAAGCGGCCTGGCAGCTGGGACGTGTCGGGTACGGACAGAGTACGGCGATCGGGATCGGCGGCGACCCGATTAACGGCACCAGCTTCATTGATCTGCTGGAGTTGTTTCAGAATGATCCCGGAACCGAGGGAATTCTGATGATCGGAGAAATCGGCGGAAACGCGGAACAGCAGGCGGCGGACTGGATCAGACAGCACGTGACCAAACCCGTTGCCGGTTTCATTGCGGGACAGACGGCTCCACCAGGAAAACGGATGGGACACGCCGGCGCCATCATTTCCGGCGGAGGCGGGACGGCGGCGGAGAAAATTGCCGCGCTGCGGGCTGCAGGCGTTCTGGTGTCAGACAGTCCCGGCGGGATGGGCGAAGCCATGAAGCAGGCCATGAGCCGGTGATCCTGTATGCGCCGCAACGTGCTCGCCGGCCACCGGACACAACCCGAACACGTATGGACCAGCCGGAAGATCAGTTGCACCAGGATTGACTGGTCCTGACATGACCGGAATCGGCACTGACTGAATCGTTTTCGACAGAATTTCACCAGGCCGTGCGACAGCCTGTCCCGGACTCGTCAGAGCCGCGCGGGCTCTGACGGCCTGCCGCGATTCTGTTGCCGAAAGAATGTCCGCGCAGCACTCCGCTGCCAATCGTTGCCCCTCTGTGTTCCTGCCGGCTGCTGGAGGCGAGACCATGACCGAACTAGTGCTGTTCTTTGACATTGACGGCACGATGCTCAGCACCGGCGGGGCAGGACAGCGAGCCATGGAACTGGCGCTGGTCGAAGACTTCCGGATCGAACATCCGTTCGAGGGTGTTCTGACCGCCGGCCGGACCGACTGCGGGATTGCTGACGAAATCTTTAATCGGTACGAACTGAACGACACTCCGGCAGAGCGGCATCGCTTTATGACCAGTTACCTGCAACGGCTGCCGGAGTGCCTCCAGCAGCTGCCGGGGACTCTGCTTCCGGGAGTACAGGAACTGCTGGAACAGCTCGCACTTCAGCCCGGCGTCGTTCTCAGCCTGCTGACCGGCAATTATGCGGAGGGCGCGTGGATCAAGCTGAGACATTTCCGGATCGAGCAGTATTTCGAATTCGGAGGATTTGGAGATCACCATCCGCACCGGGACGACGTGGCGAGAGTGGCTCTGAGAACTGCGGAATCACAC
>SYLK01000036.1 GCA_005809115.1 Planctomyces sp.
GCTGACTTCGTTCGGGGCATCGACGACAAGGCATTCGCCATTCTCTCGCCGAAGCAGGCAGAGATAGTGGTTCGCTGCGTGAGGAAGTTCGACCGGGAAGATCGCCAGATATCCCTGCGGCAAAGACTTGCTCAGCTCGCTCAGCGTCACCCGATTCCGCACATCAACCGACAGTCCACTTCAGTGGTCCGGAGACCTTGCCAAACGGAGCCTGAGACATGACTGTTCCACACACTGCTGCCGATATCCTCAAAAATCATACCACACTCGAAGTCGAATCCCTCGACAGGATCTGCCTGAAAGTCATCCAGATGCGACTGCAGGACTGCAGCGGTATCGCGTGATTCTTTGGCAAGCATTGAGGTGAAGCCTTTGCCACAGCGAAGGTCATGGCCGATATGACGCGTCCCTTTGTGAACGCCATCGAGAAGTTTGCAGAGACCAACGCCGTTCCCCTGATCACGTTCGGACGGGGACAACGCAAGGATCATCTCGCTCAGAAGGCACTCTCCGAGTTTTCGGGCCGTGAAGTGATTCTGTTCATTGGCAAGGCTCAGGAGAAAGCGTACGTTGTGCGGACCATCACGAAGAAAAACCCGGACACGGGGCGTGACTTTCCATGGTTGATGAAGTCATCTGCGATGGTGAATCACTATTACTTCTATTGTGTCGATGAGGACTTCGGACCATTTTTTATTAAGAACCCCTAACAAAACCTCCATGGCCGCGTTGCTACGATAGTGGTCGAGATGCAAGGAAGAGTGACGAGGCGACACATGTCGTCGAGGAGCGATTACGCCGCAGGTTTTGTCCGTGGTTCTTAGTAATTCAAGTGGCCGTACAAGTCCGTCGACAACATTGGCACCGCGCCGGCCTGCGGTGGTTGATGCTCGCAAAGGACGTTCTGACGATCCAGACGGTTGCCGGCCAGACCGGCCTGCTGAGCCGGATTCTCCCTGGAGACGCGGACAAAGAAGACATGCCGGGCTTTCAGCGATCCGTTGTCACCCGGACTGACCAGGCATCGGAGGACGCATCGCTCTCGCTGATTTCGGTCGGCTGACTGCAACCCGGTCGCAGGCAGCATGTTGATTGCTCCCGTTCCGGCGAAAGGCTATTCGACCAGACTGGCGACCGCCATTCCGATGCCGGTTGCGCCGCCACCGGCTCCGTTATAGAACAGCCGTATCCGGTCCTTTTCCCGCAACACGCAGGGGTAGCCAATCATGCCCCCGTCCCACGATCCCGACTGAAGCGTCAGGGAGACGTTGTCTGAATCTGCGCCACGTTCCCAGGTCAGTCCATCAGGACTGGCGGCCTCGGCGAGGGCATACGTTTTGAACTTCGTTCCCAGACCGGTATAGATGCCGCGGTACCCTTGTTTCGTCTTCCAGACGTTCAGACCGACCACGCCAATGTCCTCGGTCGTCACGTCGCGACGGCGGTCGAGCACAATCCGGCGGTCACTCCATTCGATTCCGTCGTATGAGTCGGCGGCGACGCAGACCTTGTGCTCGATGACGTGCCAGGTCCCGTTCGCCAGATAGTCGGGATCCTTCAGTCCCGGCAACAGCGTGTAGTACATGCGATGCAGCGTGCGGCCATCGGGTTGCGGCAGGTCGATGATATTGCCCAGACCGACAAGCGCCTGGCAGTCGGGGTACTCCCGGACGCCATCTGCCTCAAGGACCGGTTCCGTCGAGTATTTTTTCCAGTGGCGCAGGTCGTCGCTCTGCGCCAGGCCAATGCCCCGGTAGTTCGAGAAATGGTACTTGTTTTCGCGAGTGCTTTTCCCGGAATAATAGAGATGCCACTTTCCTCCGATCCGATGGACGCAGGGATAAGTGGCCGATCGTTCGTCAAACGCGTCCTTCGTCCCCGGATCGAGGATCGGCCCGTGTCGCTCCCATTCCGTCGGCGTTTCGGGATTCGCGGTGGCCAGGCAGATCCGCTGCAGTCCATCCTTTCCGATTCCCGCATAGAACATCCACCACCGGTCATCATGCCGCACGACAAACGGCCCCTGCGCGCCGCCGGCATCGAATTCGGATCGGGGTACAAAGACGGGATTGCGTGGATCTCGCTCCCAGGCGTGCAGCAGCAAACGGCCGTTGCCTGCAGAGGTTTCTTCGGCAACCGCATTGTGCAGAGAGAGCCCTGCCATTGGGACGGCCGCTGACGCAGCCAGGAAACTACGGCGGGAAATCACCATGACAGGCACTCCTTCTCGGCATTTCAGGCGGGTGAACAACAACGGACCGGACTGATCACGCCAGCACACCTTCGATCGCATGCCCCTCGCCGTACAATGGCGTCGGACGATTCTGGTTGTCGTAGATCATGGTATCGCTGCCGTAACCGACGGAATGGTAGACGGTCGCGAGCAGGTCCTGCGGGCTGACCGGCTGATCGGCGACGTACGAGGCGATGGCATCACTGGAACCGTATACGGCGCCTGGCTGAATTCCTGCACCCGCGAGCAGCGCACAGAACGTGCCCGTCCAGTGATCACGGCCGGACCTCGGATTGATGCGTGGTGTGCGGCCCATTTCGCTGAGCACGACCACCAGCGTTTCGTCGAGCAGTCCGCGAGAGGCGAGATCGTCGAGCAATGAAGAGATGGCCTGATCGATCCCCGGCAGCAGCCAGCCTTCGCACGCCTTGAAGTGATCCCAGTGTGTGTCCCAGCCGAGCAGCGAAATATCCTCGCTCTCCTTCGTGCAGTCCCAGATCGCAGTAACCAGCGGCACGCCATTTTCCACGAGGCGGCGTGAGAGCAGGACGCTCTGGCCGAATAAGTTCCAGCCGTAACGGTCGCGGACTGCGGCGGGTTCACGTTTCAGGTCCAGCACTTCGCGAATGCGAACGGAAGTCAACAGCCGCATCACCTGCTCTTCACGAACTGCATAACCGGCGACGGCAGAACTTGCGGCCAGGTCACGACGCTGGTCTTCGATCTGTTCGAGCAGACTGCGACGACGGTCGAGTCGATCGAGCGTCATTTCCGGATGCAGCACGGCACCATCGGGGACGAACGAAAGCGTCTCGGGATTAACGCCCCCGGACTCGAACAGGTGCTCGCCGTTCCTGCCGAACTGCGTGCACAGCGGATCGAACCGCGATCCGAGCATGCCGCCATAAGGACCTGTGCGA
>SYLK01000384.1 GCA_005809115.1 Planctomyces sp.
GATCCGACGGAGACTGTCATCTGCCATCGCTGGAACAGTGGAATGCGGCTGCCGGACTGGCTCAGGGGTTCACGGCGAGCGACCCGGACAGACCGGATGGGCCGTTTCGCTGGCGGTGGGATAGTTCCGCGACGGACATGGCATTGAACCGGCGGTCCCTGGGCCCCCGGCCTGTTGGAACATCGCACGATGACATTGCCGTGACAGGGTGTCGTGACATGTGCGGGAATGTCACTGAGCTGACGGAAACGCTGACCTTCGGCGGGCGTATCGGGGATGCCATTGTAAATTCCGACAGTCAGGTCGTGCTCCGCGGACAGAATTATCTGAGTACGGAGCCATTGACGTGGGAGCGACTGAAAGAGACCGAGCACAATTACCAGGCCAGAGATGAAACGGACCCCACGATTGGGTTTCGCGTGGTCCTGGAGATTCCGGACTGACACCGGGGCGGACGGAAGCGGCAAGAATTCGTGTAACGTTTCGCCACCGAATACGCCGAGTTGAGTACCGCGTGTATTTTGAAGGCAGTCAGCAGTCAGCAGCCAGCCGCGGGCGTTGTCACGATCCTGCCGCGAAAAAAAGGGCAACATCGTTCCGCTGACACGTCGGCTGGCTGTAGAATAGCGAGTTCCTGTCGCGTGTCTGTCTGAGAGAGGAAGAGTGCCGCATGCCTTGTTCGTCACGGATTTCTCTGTTCGTTCGCCAGCTGTCTGTCCTTGTGTTTCCAGCGTTACTGTTGCTGTGCTGGTCTTCAGCGATTGTCGTGGGCGAAGACGCTCCGCTGCAGGTATTTCTGCGGCATGATGCTAGTGGTCCCGACAGTGTGGTGAAATCGCTCCAGTTTTCACCCGACGGTGGCACGCTTTATGTCGCCGGCTGGAACAAAGTTGTCCAGGTTTATCAGTGGCAGGAAACGGGAACTCGCTTTGAATACCGGCCAAGGCTCAATTTTCGTGTTCCGATTGGTCCCGGCCGCTTCGGGATGCTGGAAGCCATGGTCGTATCTCCGGATGGACGCTGGCTGATTGCTGCGGGTCCCGGATGGTTCAGTCAGCTGAGTCAGGCGTCGGGTTTCGTGTGGCCGCGCGGAGCGATGGGTGAACGGGCCTGGGCGGAGGTTGGCGCGATCTATGTGTTTGACACGCAGACACGCGTGTGTCGCATCCTCCGCGGTCATCATGGCAACGTGCGTCAGCTGACTCTGGTAGAGGGAGACGGAATGCAGCCGGCCCGACTGGTGTCCCTGGGGTTCGAGTATTCCGGACAGACGATCTCTCAGAGTGTCCGCGTCTGGGCTCTGGACAGCGGCGAAGCGATCGGCGAACCGCTGCCCCTGCCAAACACAAATTTGCCACCGCGCGTGCGAGCCTGGGCCGCCAGTGAAACCAGTCTGCAGGTTGCCATTCTGATCGCGCAGACTTCACCGGGCAGTGGCGCATCAGAGCTGAAGCTCTGGAGTCCGCTGGAGAACAACCGTGTGCAGATCCAGGCGACCGCAACTCAGTCATTCGCTTTGGAACTTGTCGGCAGCGGGCCGGATCGACAATTATTCTGCGGCGGACTGGGAAAATCCACGCTCCAGCCGACGCAGCCACAGTCGCAGCGTCCCCCGAAGCTGGTGACGAATCCAGCTGCCACGGCAGTTCCATTCGCGGCCACTCGTATGCCGCTGCAGCGTAAGCGACCGAATGGCTCGGACTTCGCCACTGCCGGAATCGGCGTGGTGCAGGTTCAGGCCACACCGCAGGGCGATCTGGATTACTCGCTGAGCGTAATTGAGGGGAACCGGGCGCTTGCTGCCATTCCATTGTGGACGAATACTCGCGGCACCGGGCAGAAATCGGCGCCGCTGCGAGAACCGTCAATTGCCGTCTCGGCGGATGGTCGGTTTCTGGCGGTGGCCGGCGCACAGACAAACGACGTCCGGATATATCGCCTGCCGCAGATCACCGCCGACGGTGGCAGCAGGGACGTGCAGCCGTTTCAGGTGCTGGGCGCCCGGTCGCAGGTGCCTCGATGGGCAGAGTTTGTCAGATCCGGCAACGACCTCGGGATTGCTGTGGGGCTGCAGGACGGAGTTTTACCGCCGGTCGATCGCCGTCACGGACAGCCGGTCGCCCGCGGAGCCGTGGTGCTGAACGCTGCCGGCAGAGTGCTCGCCACTGACGTTCAGGGCTGGCAGACATCCATTGCCGATCCTGGTGGTCCGGTCTGCCTTGTGAGCGAGGATCGACGTGCAGTCAGTGTTTCGAGCGGCACACCGGCTCGCCAGTTGACACTGCGAGTTCCCCGGGGTTTTCGCGATCCATCGGCAGCAGAAGAAGTGACAGCCCACGCCTGTACGGCTGCGGCCGGTGAAAATCCATCGCTGGTGGCCGTGGCGACTCATGTCCAGGGCGAACCCATGCTCAGTCTGTTTGACGCCTCAACGGGAAACTTCGTGCGAGATCTGACTGGACACGTTCGTCGGATCACGGGACTCTCATTTTCTCGGGACGGGGAGTTACTTCTGTCGGCTTCTGAGGACGGCACGGTGCGGGGATGGCTGGTGAAGGATCTCGGTTCCGCGACCATCGGAAAAGTCGGCTGGCTGCGCGGAGTCAGCGTGATATCCCGGAACAAGCGGCTGACAGTGGACGCGCTGGAGTCGGACAGCCCGGCTGTGGCAGCGGGGCTGCGGGAGGGAGATCTCATTGCCGGGTTCGTGGCCCACGGACAGCTGACTCAGTTTGCGGATGCTGCCGCATTTTACTTAGGGGTCTCGCAAACCATTCCCGGTGAATCGTCGGGAATCATGCTGCGGGTCCAGCTGGGCGACCAGTTGCAGGACCTGAAGCTGACCGTGGAACAGGGCGCCGACGTGCGCGAGCCACTGTTTTCGATGATTGTCCAGCAGAGTTCGGCGAATGCTGAGGGGCAGGCTGACGGCTGGGTTGTCTGGAGTCCGCAGGGACAGTTTGACGTGAGTGACACTGAACTGGAACAGCGCATGGGCTGGCACCAGAACACGCAGGAGGATAGCGCGCCGGTCAGTTTCACATCCATCGATCAGTATCGCGATCGATTCTTTCAGGCAGGTCTGCTGCAGAAACTGCTGAGTCGCAGTCATGTGGCACTGCGGCCCCCGATTCAGCCGGAATTCCGCGTCTCACTGATCACGGCTGATGACCAGGTTGTTCTGCCGGACTACGAAGACGAGATCGTCCTGCGGCGGCCCGGGGGAAATCTCGTACTGGAGTTCGGACGGGGGTCGGGCGAAGCCGTCGCGGGTGCCACGTGGCAGTCGGAAGGCGCTGAGCCGCGACAATTCGACGCGATTGAACGTGATTTGTGGAAATCCCCGATCACGGAGGATATCACCGCCGGGGGAATACGCCGCGTTGACATCCGGATTGTCACGTCAGATCTGCCACCGGTGGAATATGCGAGTACCGTCTTTCTGCGTTATCAGCCGGATCCTCCGCAGCTGAAGCTGATTACCCCCGCTCAGCCGATCAGCAGTGTCAGTGACCCCCGACTTCTCGTTCGGGCAGCGGTCACGGCGACCGGGTCAGCGCAGATCACGATTGTGCGCGAGTCACCGGAATCCGAGCCCGAGCAGTGGGAGGAAATCATTCACAGTTCAGGAGAAGTTCAGCGGGAAATTCCACTGAAACCCGGCCGCAATACGATCCGCATTTCGGCCGCAAATACCAGCGACCCCGTCACACGGGCAGCCCCGGCACCGGATGATCAGGCGCGACTGGAGATTGTGGCTGATTTTGTTCCACCTGGTCCACCTTCCCTGAGAATTACTGGTGTATTGCGGTCCGGCGATGCGCAACCGGTGCAACTTTCGGACGGAAGTATCGGTGTGGACGAAGCTGAAGTTACGATCACGGGCGAGATTCTGGGTGACCAGGCATTGCAGGAGGCGTTTCTGGTTCGCGACGGAGCACAGACAGTTTTAAGCGGATTTCAGGCGGATGTCGCACGGAAATTTGAGTTTCGTGAGTCAGTCCGGCTGGTGCCCGGAAACAATCGGCTGAAGTTCACCAGCACTGCCGGAGGAGAAACCGGCCGACTGGACCTGGACCTCAACTTTCGTCCGCGTCTGCCGCATCTGGCACTGCTGTCGCCGGCAGAGGGCCGCATGGTGCGAACGGCCGAGGCGGCTGAGGTCGCGATCGACATTCAGGCACGGATTGATCTTTTTGACTCGTCCCCATTTCAGTATTCCGCGGCGGTGGACGGAGTTCCGGTTGTGTCGTGGCTGACCTGGGATTCTGCCGGAGGAATGTTGACTGGCACGCTGGTGGTGCGGCCGGATCCGCTGCAGGAGCACGATCTCCACCGTCTGGAGATTGGTTTGCGAAACGAGTGGGATCGCGAGCTGCTGCGGTCGATCCTGCTGGAGTTCCTGCATCCGCCGCGACTGCGGAACGCTGAAGTCCGACGACAGGATGGCTCGGCACTGGCTGATGTTGTCTGTGTGGTGGAGTCTCCGGGGGCCCGGGGAGTTTCGGCGATGGAGGCAATGGTCAACGGAGCACCGGTTTCCGCGGCAGTTTTCCGCACCGAGAACGTTCAGCCGGGGTTGTGGCAGGTCACGCTGTCCGGCGTGGCGCTGCGGGAAGGTGAGAACCGGATCGAAGTCAGGGCCGTGAATCGGGACGGGCGGTCGCCGGAGCTGGTCCTGACAGAGACTGTGCCGCCTCCGCCTCAGAAGGCCACCGTGACACTCATTCAGCCGCTCGTGAATTCCGTCACCGCCACGGAAGAGTTTGCGCTGTCCTTTGCAGTCGATTCAGAGCCCGGGCTGCAGCGAGTGGACCTGGTGATCACTCGCAACGACCGACTGGCGCAGCGGATCCCGCTGCTGAGTCCGGATCGAACGGCGGCGGGTGCAGGACGAATGGTGTTTGAGCAGCTTTTGTCGCTGATTCCAGGGGAGAATCGTGTTCTGATCGAGGTTCGGAATCTCGGCGGTCTGACCGAGAGGGAATTCACGATTTCGTACCTCCCGCCTCCCGTGGCGGTGCATGTCACCGGCCTGGAATCGCAGGAGGATCCGGGGTCAGTGACAACCGCGCGCACGCGGGGTGACCACGTCGAGTTTTCGTCGGCATTGAATTCGGGGCAGGCCACGCTGCATGGGCACATCGCCTGGCTGCCGAATCAGCGTCCCGCCGGGCGCCAGTGGACCGTTCGCGTGTGGGTCAACGGATTTCGTCGCACGGTGGCCGTCACGCCCCCGGGGGAGGAGGCGAACCGGGCAGACTTTCAGATACCGGTCGTTCTGAATCAAAAGCAGAATCGTCTGCGGCTGGAAGCGGTATGGGACCGCAATTATCACAAGATGCCCACGACGGACCATGCGGCCGCGTGGCTGCAGAATATCCTTGTTTCCTGCACGAATCCGGATCAGGGCCAGCGACTGCACCTGATCGTGATGGGAGTTGAAATGCGGGACGGTCGGAATGTCGCACGCGCCGAAGAAATTCGAAAATTCGCCGCTGAGGCACTGCGGCTGGAGGCGCCTGAATCGGCGTTTTCCACAGTTGAACCTTATGAGCCGCTGATTGGCGACAAGGCTGTGGGACGGCGACTTCGCAGCGTGATGCATGTCGTGGAAACGAAACTCCGCCAGCGGAGAACAGGAACAGCCGTCAACGACGTGGTGATGTTCTATTACCGTGGCCGCGAACATCGCCGTCCAGACGGTGACTTCGTCCTCGAGGATTTTCAGAATTTTGAGAACCCGGCCATTCATCCGCAGTCCGTGTCTGAAGGCGACCTCGCTCGCCTTTTCGAACGACTGCCGGGTGCTCATGTCGTGTTTCTGGACGTTGAGCAGACAGCGCGCGTTCCCCTCGCCGCAGACGCCTGGCCGAGATATCAGAACCTGGGAGTCTTTCGCGTCGCCTGGTCAGGACAGCAGCCTGTCCCGCAGCCGCCCGGGCCGGTGTTTGCAGCAATGAAAACCGCAACGGCCACCAGAACGGCAACGGGAACGACCACACTGGCGGAGGTCGAATTCGCGATTCAGGAGCAGAAAAACCACCTGCCGTCCGAGAACTGGCTCAGCATCAGCACCTTCGTCCCGAGAGACCTCGTCAGCCTGATCCTCGCCCATTCCGGTTCACGGCCGGACGAGGAATAGCCGACTCCGGCGTGATGCACGACGAATTACCAGGCAGGCGGGACAATACTGCTGGAATTGGTTTCTGGCAGAGGGGGGCAGGGCCTGGGGGTGGTCCCGCTCTGGTCTTGTCACGACGATTGACGGCAACTGTTATAACGATCGGAAAAAGAACGCATGGCCTCTGGAAAGTCTGTGATTCAGTCGGAAGAGATTGACTCCCCGCTGGGGAAGATACTGCTCGTTCTTGGTGACGCCGCCGAAGTTGTGGACACGGTTTATCCAATGATGCGGCTTCAGGAAGCTGGCTATCGGGTGATTCTTGCCGGCCCGGACCAGCGAGACTACTGGCTGGTGCAACACCAGCGGCCGGATGGATGGGACATTACGCAGGAAACTCCGGGCTATCTGATCCGCGCCGATGTGGCGTTTCGGGATGTGAAGCCGCAGGAATATGCCGGGATCCTGATCAGCGGCGGCCGTGCCCCGGAGTACATCCGCTATGACCAGCATTTGCTGGACACCGTGCGCTGGCTGTGGGAAGCGGGTCGTGCGGCGGGGTCGGTCTGCCACGGGATCGAGGTGCTGGCAATGGCGGGCATTATCCGAGGAAAGCGAATCACGACGGTGCCGAAATGTCGTTTTGATGCTGAGGTCTGCGGCGCGACGTACGTGGACGGGCCCGTGGTCGTGGATGGCCGGCTGGTGACGGCACGCGGAGCGCTTGATGGCTGGCGGTGGATGCGCGAGTACCTGCGGGTGCTGCAGGAGATCCAGTAAGGTCCAGCCTCGCCGGCATGATGCGACTGGTCACTCGGTGGGTGTGCTGCGGTGCGCTTTCCGGGCTGGCCGGCGGGCGAGTCCGCAGAGACGCCGGAAGAAATTGCGGATGCGTCCGAAGTGACCGGGATCGAGCACTTGTTCGGTCCACGTCCTGCTGGACGAGGTGATGTTGCCCCATGCCAGGCCGATATACGGTTCGCAGGTGTTTTGGACGGATACCCAGATGCCCTGCTCGCGGACGCGGTTCAGGGCCTGGAAATAGTGTCCGAAGATGTTGCGATTGATGATCTTGCCGGCCACAAACATTCCGGTCAGTGTTCCGTGCGTTACGCCGCGAATTGTCTCGACCGTCTGCATTGTGACAGCTCCGGAAACACCCAGCAGGCTCAGATCTTCCTGCGTCGCCAGGGACTTCATTTGATTCCAGTAACGACCGATTTCTGCCTCAGGAATCAGCTGGGTGGGGTCAATTTCACTGACTGCCCGGCGTGTCTGTTCGGCGCTGGTCCGAAGTTCGTCGAGCGACAATGGCGGCTGATCGAAATGACTGGCGGCCGTACCACTGGCAGTCTGGATTGCCTGCAGCAGATCGTCGACGCGATGAATCGTGGACGTATCGTCGATGAGTCCCTGTTTCTGCAGTTCCTGAGCCAGTTCAACCACGTATGTCTTCGTTCCATATGCTGCATCACTGACGATGGCCAGAACCCACAGCGGCGAGACGTGCAGTGTGGCGAGACCGGCGATGTCGATGAAATTGCCGGCCGCTTTCCGGGCGAGGAAACGGCCAGCACTGAAAGGCACCGCGGGACTCTCAGGTTTTCTGCCGGATGGCTGCGGAACCGAGCCGCTGTCGGCGGCAGACCTGTCACTCGCGGCTGAGAGTGTCCCGACGTTTGAAATCAGAAAGCCGAGGGAATTTTTTACGGCGACTTCATAACTCTTCGAATCCCGAAACGCTTCGGGCACGACGAATTCAGCCAGATCGCGGGCAGCACCAGCTGATACGCCAACGGCGCTGCGAATCAGTCTTTCCGGAACCGACAGGCCATACAGCAGTCCGCGGAGCAGCGAATCTTCCGACTGTGGTTCGGGTAACTGGGCAGAATCACGGCCCGAATCCTCGCTCGACGGTACCGAGGCGTCAGACATGCGATCAACTCCCCTGTCGTGAAATACGGTGGTCACAGGTACGGTGACATTGACCGGCGTCATGCGTTCGCCTGCCCAGTCATCGGTCCAGGTCGTTACCGGCGTCGGGTCCCGCCGCTTTCTACGGCAACTGGCGAATAAGTCAACATCCGGCGGTTGACGGGGACGCGCTGGCACGCGGATTGTTTTCAGACGAGAACCGATCAGGCCGGGACGAGACGCGACCGCCTCACGAGTCCTGGCCGCGTTCTGCCTTCTGCCTTCTGCTGGATGTACTTTTGAAACGCGATGGTTGCCACGGGGCGGCCAGTGCCGTAACCTCTCTGTCGGCATCTGTCGGCCCGAGATGCGCAGGTCGTGCAGATGCGCAGGTCGTCCAGATGAGCCGGAGCGATATCAGGGGAGCGATGCTCAGTCCGGAGGCAACGGCGGCAGCGGGTCTGGCCAGACTCAGCCGCTGAAAGTCATTGACGGGAACAGCGCACAGAATCTTCGATGGGAACAGCGTCCGTGAAAATACAGACAGTCATGCTGGTGGTCGCATTCAGCCTGGTGGGATTTGGACCAGAGGCGATCGGTCAGTCGGCGGAGCCATCAAAGGAGCTCGCCCGGCAGCTGCTGGCGATTCCGCCGCGTCCGGCGCGGCCTGCATTGCCTGCTTCACGTCTGCCGCTGGAGTTCGTGCAGGGAGAGCGGATCGCGTTTCTCGGAAATTCGCTGGCGGAGCGGATGAATCTGTTTGGCCACTTTGAAACCCTGCTGCATACTCGCTTCCCCGATCGGGCGCTTGTCGTGCGGAACTTTGGCCGACCGGCTGAAGAAGTGGGGATTCAGCAGCGATCGACGGATTACACGGCACTGGACGACCCACTGGCCGCGTTCGGGGCGGACACGTATTTCTGTTTTTTCGGGTTCAACGAGTCCTTTGCGGGAACCGAGGGAGTCACGGAGTTTCGGGCGAATTATCACCGTTTTATTGACCAGATGGCGGCCCGTTATCCGCGTGATGATTCAAAAGCCGTGCCGCGGTTTGTGCTGATCGCACCGATTGCGTTTGAAGCGACCGGGGATTCGCTGCTGCCTGACGGAGTGGCAGAGAACGAGCGACTGCAAATCTACAGCGAGGCCACCGCCGCCGTGGCGGCGGAGCGTGGGCTGGCGTACGTCGACATCTTCGGGAAGACCAGGGATCTGCTGTCAGCGGAGCCGGGACGGCAGTTCACGATCAACGGCTGTCATCTGAACGATGCCGGTGATCGGGAGGTCGCGCGACTGATCGACGAAGTGATGTTTGGAGGCGCGTCATCGGCCAGTTTTGGCAGTGATGCCTACGAAGCTCTGCGCGGAGCCATTAACGACAAGTCCTGGGTGCACCTGCAGGACTATCGGATGCTGAATGGCTGGTATGTTTACGGTGGCCGTCGGACGTATGACACCGAGACGTTTCCGCGGGAGTATGCCATGATTCGGCGGATGGCGGAGATGCGGGATCGGTATGTGTGGGATCTGGCGCGTGGCGTGCCGGACCCGCTGCTGCCGGACGATGCCGCGGCGGGTGAGCTGATCGTTCCGGAAACACGTTTCGGGAATCCTCGTCAGAAATACTCGGAGGCTGATGAGCTGCGGTATCTGACTCCGGACGAACTGGTCGCGAACACGACGGTACCACCGGGCTTTCGGATCGAACCATTTGCCGATGAAACGCGTTTTCCGGAACTGGCGAAGCCGGTGCAGCTGAATTTCGACAATCGTGGTCGGCTGTGGGTGTCCTGTATGCCGACTTATCCGCAGTGGAAGCCCGGTGACGGTCGCCCGAACGATCGCCTCGTGATTCTGGAAGACACCGACTCGGACGGCCGGGCTGACGTCAGCCGGGTGTTTTACGACAAGCTGCACTGCCCCACGGGATTTGAATTCTGGAATGGTGGTGTTCTGGTTGTGGATCAGCCGCGCCTGGTGTGGCTGAAGGATACGGACGGAGACGATCGGGCGGATCAGGTCGTGCATCTGATGGATGGCTGGGCGACGGACGACACGCATCATACGTGCGGGGCATTTGAGTGGAGCCACGGAGGTCGGCTGCACATGCTGGAGGGGATCGCCACGAGCACGACTCTGGAGACGCCCTGGGGGCCACATCGCAGCCAGGGTGCCGGTGGCGCCTATGTGATGGATCCCCGCACACTCAGGATCCGGCAGTTCGCGCTGCCTGGTCAGTACAACATGTGGTGCTACGTGTTCAATGGCTGGGGGCAGGGTGTCGTGGGGGATGGCACGACCGCGAATCAGGCATGGGACACACCACTCTCCGGCGCTCAGTTCGGTGGTCGTCAGGGACTGAATTTCATCTTCAATAATGAAGGGATGCGTCCTGCCCTGGGCAGTGAGTTCCTCGTGAGTCGTCATTTTCCCGACGACGTTCAGGGGCAGCTGACTTACGCCTGTGTCATCAACATGAACGGCATGCCGCGATTCACGGTCGGCGACAGCGGAGGAGGCTACAGTGGTGCCCGGCTGAAACATGCCGACGGAACACCGGATGACCTGATCCGCTCCACGGACAAGCATTTCCGGCCGGCAGATCCGCAGATCGGTCCGGACGGCGCCCTGTGGTTTGGAGACTGGGCGAACGCACTGATCGGACATATGCAGTACAGCCAGCGGGATCCCAGTCGGGACCACACACGCGGGCGAATCTATCGTCTGGTCTTCCCGGATCTGCCACTCGCCCAGCCAGTGACACAGTACGGGCGGACCATTCCGGAGTTGCTCGAGCAGCTGCGGAACTACGAATGGCGGACACGGTATCGAGCCCGGAGGGAGCTGCGGGATCGGCCGACCGAACAGGTTGCGGCAGCGGTGGATGGCTGGCTGCGGACGCTGGACAGCGGTGTCGAGGACTACGATCGCCTGCGTTGTGAGGCCCTGTGGGTGCAGCAGTCACATCATTGCCTGAACGAGTCACTTGCTGCGGACGTCCTGACCAATGCGACCGCCTTTGAAGCCCGCGCGGCCGCGACGCGGATTGTTGCGGATGAACGCGCCTCTCTGCGGGAGGCCCGGAATCTGCTGCTCATCGCAGCGCGGGATGCGCATCCCCGAGTTCGTACCGAGGCGTCGCGCGGGCTGAGTTTCTATCCGGATATGACGGCCTCCCGCGCCCTGCTGGAAATGACAGCTCTGGGAGAAGACTACTGGGCGGACTACACCATTCGTCATGCGCTGGCGGCCAACGAACAGGTCTGGCGGTCGGATTATCTCCGAGGAAACATCCCGCAAGTCGGGCCGCGAGCCGTTGAAATGGTGACGCAGCTGATGGCCGCGTCGCAATCCGGTGCCGCTGCGCTGCCCTTTCTGCAGACCCTGCTCAGCCAGCAGCCGAAACCTGAGGAAGAACGCAACAAGGCACTGACCGGACTGTCCGAACTGCAGGGCGGCGACATCGCTCGGGGACGGGAAGTGTTTGTGCGAAACTGTACGGCCTGCCATCGCGCGGGCAATGGCGAGGGCCGTGAATACGGACCAAACATTGCGGGACTGGCCAGACGTTCAAACCGGTTCAAGATCGTGCAGTCGATCGTGGATCCCAATGCCGAGGTGGATGCCAAATACCGATCCACGCTGCTGGTCACGTCCGACGGGACCCCCGTCGCCGGCCTGCTGGTCGCCGAGAACGAGCAGGAGGTCGAGATCTTTGACGGCAAGGCCCTTCGCAGGATCGCGAAATCTGAAATTGAGGAGCGGGTGGTACAGAAGCAGAGCAGTATGCCCGAGGGTGCTGCGGCGACGCTTGCTCCGGCCGAGTTTGTTGATCTGGTCGAATACCTTTCCTCACAGACTCAGGATGTGAAACCCCAGTAGTCGGTACTCAGGAGTCAGCAGATGCATCGTTTGTTTCTGGTCGTCGCTCTGGCTGCAGTCAGCGTCGACGGAGGTCTGACTGTTGCGCGGGCCGATTCCGGCAGGATCGTGCTGGATCAGTCCACGCGCGAGAAGTGTCTGCACGTCCTGCGGGCCGGACTGCGGGGAGACGAATTCTGGCCCTCCATGCATGCTGCCGAAGGTCTCACGGTGGGTGGCTGCGGCAGCGAAGTGAGCGAGTACCTTGCACCGCGGCTGTCGCGTGAAACTGATCTGCAGAAGCGTTGCGGACTGGCGCGGGAGCTGGCACGGGCGGGTGATCGCGCCCAGGCTCGGGTCCTGCTTGAGATCCTGTCCGACCCGGATCCTCATGGCCACGTGCATGCGGCCGAGAGTCTGTATAAGATCGCGGAGATCGGCGACGGACGTCTGCTGCGTCAGGCCCTGGCCGAGTCGCAGGATGTCGCGCTGAAACTCATGTCAGCAGCGGCGCTCGGGCGCTGTGGAAATCCCGCGGCCCTGACATACATTCGGGAGACACTGCAGCACCAGGACCCGGCCATATTTACGGTTGCGGCATGGGTCATCGGAGTGCTGGGGAGCGCCGACGATCTCCCGGTACTGAGGCAGCAGCTGGATCGGTGCCCGGATGCCGGATCGCGGGGCTATGTCGAGAACGCGATGGCGCTGCTGGGTGACGCGGAGAGCCGCCGGACGCTGCGAAAGAATCTCTCCAGCGGCGATCCAGCGGTGCGAACTTACGCGGCAAATTTCGCAGCCGACGCTGGTGCCGTGGACTCCGCCGCAACGCTTATCCGGCTGCTGGACGATGCTGTGGCAGATGTCCGCATTCGCGCGGCGCATTCACTGCTGGCACTGGCAGCCTCGGCAGAGGATCCTGGCGCCGATCTCTCACGGATCGTATTCGTGGCCTCTCCGCCGCATCCGAGGTACAC
>SYLK01000385.1 GCA_005809115.1 Planctomyces sp.
AGCTGGGAGATATTGTGCTCGAGCTGCTGCATATGACGTCGCATCGCTTCAGCCGCCCGGTTGGGATCGCGGTCCCGCAGCGCTTCGTAGATTTCTATATGGATCGAGCGGATCTTCAGCCGGTCTTCCTCGGTCTGCGCCGTGCCGCATTCCAGCATGTGCTGCTGCCGCAGGCAGTGCCCCAGAATGCTGGTCAGTACGGGGTTACCGGCCATTCGGGCGATGCCGAGGTGAAACATCATGTCGCTGTCCAGCTCGTCCGAGGCATTGCCGTCGCTCTCGGCCTGCAGCCAGGCTTCCAGTGATTCTCGGATCGGCAGCAGGTTTTCCGGGCGGCACCGTTCGGCCGCTTTGCGTGAAGTCTCAACCTCCAGAATTTCGCGAGCATGACACAGGTGCAGCTGCTGCCCGTCGACAACGTGCAGTGAGGCCAGCCGCGCGTCGGTCGCTCGCAGCGATTCACTACTCACCCCGGACGGGTGCTGCAGGGGTGCTCCGCCATCCTCGAAGAGCGCTGTCCGCACGAACGCCCCGGACCGCGGACGGATCTCCAGCAGCCCGTCATGCTCCGCCTGAACCAGTGCATCCCGCACGTCGACAACACTGGCCCCGAATCGCCGGGACAGATCCCGAATGGACGGCACACGATCACCCGGTTGCAGGCGCCGATCGGCCATGAACTGGCGCAGCTGCTGCAGCACAGCGGCACTCGCCTCAACCGACAAATCCACAGAAAAACCCCTCGCTCGGTACCAGACAGCAGGCCATTCAGAAAAATCGTAACCGTTCACGGGCAAAGAGGGGGGCAGGCACATTTTCCCGGGGTCTGTCAGGATCGGGTCATAGTCGGCCACCCACACCCTGTTCGTCTTTTGCGGGAAAATGAGCCAGTCCCCGGCCCGTGAGTCGGGCAACCGCAGCACCCGAACCGGTCGCCGGAAACTCAACCCGAACCATATCTCATGCTATTGACAATCAGTGTGACTTTCAATCTGATACCAGCGGGATTCCGGATTCCCGGATTGTACGGGCGGCTTTCCACGACCAGCGGCAATTTTTTGAAATAGACGACATGACTGGCAGTTCCGCGGATCAGCCCTGGCAGCCGTACCAGCACACAGCGGCCGCCGAGGAACCGTCGGAGACAGGGGAGCAGTGCGAGACGACGGCTGTCCGGAAAGTGTTCTGGCGCCTGATACCGTTCATGTTTCTGCTGTTTGTGCTGAATATTCTGGACCGGGTCAACATCGGCTTTGCGCGGCTGCAGATGCTGCAGGATCTGCGAATGAGTGAGGAGGTGTTTGGTGCCGCTGCGGGGATCTTCTTCATTGGCTACTTTTTCTTTCAGGTGCCCAGTAACCTGATTTTGAATCGGATCGGGGCGCGACGCTGGATTGCGGGGATTGTGGTTGCCTGGGGTCTGATCTCGGCCGCCATGATGTTTGTGCAGACCGAGCGCAGTTTTTATGTGCTGAGATTTCTGCTGGGGCTGGCGCAGGCCGGATTTTTCCCCGGGATGATTCTGTACCTGACCTACTGGATCCCGGCGCGAGAGCGCGCCCGGGCAACGGCCAGTTTCATGACGGCTTCGGCGTTTTCCGGAATTGTCGGATCGCCGCTTTCCGGTGCGCTGATGCAGTATCTGGACAATGCCGCAGGTCTGGCGGGCTGGCAGTGGATGTTTCTGCTGGAGGGACTGCCGACGATTGCACTGGGATGCCTGGTTCCCTTCTGGATGACAGATCGGCCGGAACTGGCTGGCTGGCTGACGGAACGCGAGCGGACTTCGCTGAGTGAACGCATGCAGCGAGAGCAGCGGCAGCGGGCTGAAGATCACGGGTTCAGCCTGTTCACGGCGGTGCTGAATCCCCGCGTGTGGCTGTTGTGTTTCCTGTATTTTGCCCTTGCGATGGGCGCCAATACGTTTGCATTTTACCTGCCGCAGCTGGTCAAGGACCGTTTTGCTGGCGTGGGTCCGTTCGGAGTGGGGCTCCGCGTGGCGATACCTTACACGTTGTCGATGGCAGCGATGGTGATCAGCAGTGCGCATTCCGATCGTACGGGGGAGCGGCGGTGGCATGTGGCGTTTCCCGCGCTGGTCGCGGCGTCGGCATGGTCGCTCAGTTGTGTGTGCGAATCACCGTGGCTGAATCTGTCGCTGCTGTCCGTGGCAGCGGCGGCCGTTTACTGTACGTTTGGCCCGTTCTGGACACTGCCGAATTCCTTCCTGAGCGGAACCGCTGCTGCCGGGGGAATCGGGCTGATCAACGCCGTCGGGAATCTCGGCGGATACCTGGGTCCGAAGGTGTTCAGCGGAGTGAAAGAGAGCACGGGAAGTTTCAGCGGTGGACTGCTGGCGCTGGCCGGAGCGATGTTCATCGGCGGAGTGCTGGCGATCTGTGTTCGCCACGACCGGGCCTGGGAGAAAGATCGTTCATGAAATCCGACAGGGCACCAGACCGGGAACCAGACAGAGGCAAGCCACATGACAGCTGAGAGCGGCCGCCGGGGACTTCTGGCGGGAGTATCGCGGGTGGTGATCACACCGCCTGTGGGTATCCGGATGATGGGCTATACGGTCCAGGAAGGGTGCTCTGAATCGATTGAACGCGACCTGACCGCCACGGCGCTGGTGCTGTCGGATGGTGAGACACGGGTCGTTCTGATCGCGTGTGACGTGGTGTTCGTTCAGAGTCCGCATGCCGAACGAATTCGCGAACGGATTGCGGAGCGGACCGGGATCCCCGCCGCCCATGTGCTGATCAACGCGAGCCACACGCACCTGGGCCCGATGATGCCGGGCTGGAACATCGATACGTCGGAGCAGCACCGGCTGCAGGAACGCTATGTGGTCGTGCTGGAGGAATCGCTGGCCGGACTGGTGGCGATGGCCGTGGCTGGTCTTCAGCCGGCTCGGATCGCAGCAGGGCAGGGGACGGCGGCGGTGGGGATCAATCGCCGTGAACGCCTGCCGGACGGCCGTGTGGTGATTGGCGAGAATCCGGCGGGAGCCGTGGATCATGGACTGAGCGTGATTCGGGTGGACGATCTCGACGGCCGGACGCTGGCGACGATTACGTCGATCGGATGTCATACGGTGGTCCTGGGCCCGAAGACCCG
>SYLK01000386.1 GCA_005809115.1 Planctomyces sp.
GAATATCACGACGGATGGCAGGCACACCCTTCCCTGCTCACCACACCGGATGCGGAACAACTGGCGCGGATTCTGGCACAGATGGCAGAAAAGCGGACGGACCACTGCGTGATGGAGGTCAGCAGTCATGCGCTCCATCAGCGACGCTGCAGCGCGCTGAGATTCGCCGTCGCCGCTGTCACGAACATCACGCATGACCACCTGGATTACCATGGCACGATTGACCGTTACCTGGCTGCCAAAGCAAAGATGGCGAGTCTGCTGCTGCCGAATCGCCCGCTGCTGGTCGGGATCGACGATCCCGGTTGTCGAAAAATGCTGGCTGACATTCCGGTGAACGTGCCGGTGATCACATTCGGCTTCAGCGAAGAGGCGGATCTCAGGGTCACCGTGCTCGATTCACCGTCCGACACCGTCGATTTTTGCCGCACGTGTCCGCCGGAGATTGGCGCGTCGTCCGAGGGGCCGGAGGCTGAAGGGCCGGAGGCTGAGGGGCCGGAGGCCGAGAGGCCTGGAGCTGAAGGCCCGCCGGAGCAACCGATGCAACTGATGCTGCGCCTGCGGCAGTCGACGCTGCAGGTTTCCACCCGTCTTGTCGGGCGGCACAATGCGCTGAATTGCCTGACCGCAGCCGGAATGGCCGAACAGCTCGGCATTCCCGATGCTCTGATCGCCCGAGGGCTGGAGAATGTTGCCTGTATCCCCGGGAGGATGGAGGCGATCCGGGCGGGCCAGCCGTTTCAGGTGTTTGTGGATTACGCCCACACTCCGGACGGTCTGCGGCACTGTCTGCAGACAGCCAGAGAGCGAACGCGCGGCAGGGTCATCTGCGTGTTCGGTGCCGGTGGTGACCGGGATCGCAGCAAGCGCCCGCTGATGGCACAGGCATCCGAGGCCGCGGATGTGGTGTTGGTGACCTCGGATAATCCCCGATCCGAGGACCCTCGTGCGATCATTCAGGACATCGTCAACGGATTCTCGAAACTGGATCGCGTCCTTCAGCAGGTTGATCGCGAAGCAGCCATTCGACGGGCGCTGGAAATGGCCAGTGCTGAAGACACGGTGGTGGTGGCCGGTCGCGGACACGAACCCATCCAGCAGATCGGTGCACAGCAGATCTGTTTTGATGATCGCCGCGTTGCCCGCAGGCTCCTGCGGGAGCTGAAACCCACGGCGACTCCGAGTTTCCGAAACGGGCGGCTCAGTCTGGTGGCGACGCACGGCGCGGCGGCGCACGGCGCCACGGCGCATGGACCACCAGCGCTGGCAGCGAATTCGAGCCGAAGCAGCGTCGTCGATCCATCTGCCGGCAGCATCAGTGAGAATGCCGGGAATTTTCCGAACAGAATCCCGGCCTGAGACGATCCGCATGTACCCGATCAGCATGTCCCAGCTCCAGCAGCTCGTCGGAGTACCTCCGGACGGAACCAGCCGCGGACGTCAGTCCGTCAATGGTGTTTCGCTCGACTCACGCACGGTGCAGCCCGGCGACGTGTTCTTTGCCCTGCCCGGATCCAGAACTCACGGAGCCAGGTACATTTCTCGGGCGTTCGAGCGGGGCGCCACGTGTGTGATCACCGACTCGTCCTGGCGGCAGTCCTGTGATGCGGACATCCCGATTCCTGCGGTCATTGAAACCAGCGATCCCGTCACTGCCTTGTGGTGTCTGGCCGACTGGAATCGGCGACAGTCCGATGCGCTGGTGGTGGCGGTGACAGGCAGTGTCGGCAAGACCACCACCCGCGAGATGATCGCGGCGGTGCTGAGTGCCGGCTATCGCGGAACGCAGAGTCCGGAGAACTTCAACAATCAACTGGGAGTACCGCTGAGTCTGGTTCGGCTGACGCCGGAACATGAATTCGGTGTGCTGGAACTGGCCGCGCGACACACCGGGGAAATCGCCTCCCTGGCCGGACTGGTGCGGCCCGAGTTCGGCGTGGTGACCCGTGTGGCTGAGGCGCATCTGGCTGGATTCGGCAGTCTCCAGGGGGTGCAGCGAGCGAAGCAGGAACTGGTGGAGGCGATCCCGGCAGGAGGGACGGCGTTTCTGAACGGAGATGATCCACTGGTCCTGAGCATGTCCCGGGCGACGGCCGGGAATGTCATCCGGTACGGCGAGGATGTCGGATGCCACGTCCGTGCCACCGAGGTCCGATCGCACAACGACCACCTGTCGTTCGCGGTCGATGGAGAAGCCTACCGTCTGAGGGTAACCGGCCGACACCAGCTGAGCAGCGCCCTGGCCGCAGTTGCGATTGGTCGAGAGACCGGACTGACGGCCGAACAGATCCGCCTCGGATTGTCGCAGTTTTCTCCCGTCGGCGGGCGTGGCAGTCTGGCGACCTCACGTCCGTGGACCGTCATTGACGACACATACAATGCGAGTCCTGCCAGCGTACATGCGGCGGTGGCGACGATGTGCCAGTGGACGGGCTGCCGTCATCGCATTCTCGTGCTCGGTGACATGCTGGATCTGGGATCTGCGGCGGCAGCACTGCATTACGCCGCCGGTTGTGTGATCGGCCGGTCCCTGATCGACCATGTGCTCCTGCTGGGAACTCACGCCGAGGATGTGGCGGCAGGATTCCTGAGCGTCTGCGGACAGACCGGCCAGAATCGGGTCTCCGTGTTTCATGACCACAGTCTCCTGACCGCAATGCTCGACTGTATCGTAACCGAAGGTGACCTTGTGCTGGTGAAGGGCTCCCGAGGCATGAAGATGGAACAAATCGTACGCAGTCTGCAGGAACTTGCCGCCACCACGGAACTCCGCTCCGCAGCCTGAACCAGCCGTGGGCGATCGTTCGAGTCACTGTCTGGAATTCGCGAC
>SYLK01000037.1 GCA_005809115.1 Planctomyces sp.
GATTCGGGAGGCTGACGGTCGGGATGCAGGAAATTACACCGGAACTCATCGCTTCCATTGCAACGCAACTCTATCGGCAGCTGCCTGGTACCGGCGGCGGTGACGTGGCACCGCAGCTTCCCCGCGAAACGGATTTTGCTGCGCCGCGGGAACACTCAGCAGACCGGAATCTGCCTGACCCCGTCACACCAGCCGGCTTTAGGCAGATTGTGACCGACGAACCGGCAGATCCACGGAGTGGCGGACGTTCATTGCCGTCAATCGGGACACCGGTGTCCGCAGTGACACCGCGGGTAGTGTCTTCCGCCCGGCACACAGCTCCGAACGTGACGTCGTTGCCAGCCGTCGCGCCGCCCGGAGTTTCCAGTGGCAGCCTGACGGCTGCCCCATCCGGACTGCCGTCGGGCCGCGGCGAAGGTCCGGGGTCGGCCGTGGCAGGGCGCAGCAGGGCGCAGCAGGGAAACGCCAGGCCGTGATTCCGATCATGGTCTGCGGAATTTCGTGAACGCGATTCGTACCGGGCATGTTGCTGGTACAACAGGCTTGTGTGAGGATGATCCAGGACTTCTGGAAATCCGTCGCCGTCTGTCGGTGCGCGGCGACAGTGAACGTGCATCTCGTCCGTTTGACGTCGCCCAGGTCCGAAAGGACTTCCCCATCCTGCAGCAGCAAATTCATGGCCGCCCCCTGGTGTGGCTGGACAATGCGGCCACGACTCAGAAGCCCCGCAGCGTGATCAGCGCGCTGTCCCGGTTTTATGAGCACGACAATTCCAACATCCACCGGGGAGCACACACGCTGGCTGCGCGAGCGACAGATGCTTATGAAGGCGCCAGAAAGAAGGTTCAGGAGTTCGTCGGTGCGAGTTCACCCGATGAGATCATCTTCGTCAGGGGGACAACTGAAGCGATCAATCTGGTGGCGCATTCGTTCGGGAGGAAATTCCTGCAGCATGGTGACGAAATCATCCTGTCAGTTCTGGAACACCACGCCAACATTGTTCCCTGGCAGATGATCGCTCAGGAAAGCGGCGCAGTGATTCGTGTGATCCCGGTGAACGATGATGGCGAGATTCTGCTGGGGGAGTATCAGCGTCTGCTCGGTCCGAGAACTCGTGTGGTTGCCCTGACTCAGGCATCGAACAGCCTGGGAACGATTCTTCCCGTCGGTGAGATGACGCAGATGGCCCGACGATTCGGTGCCCGTGTACTGATCGACGGTGCTCAGTCGATTGCTCACATCCCGGTGAATGTGCAGCAGCTGGACTGCGACTTCTTTGTCTTTTCCGGCCACAAAATATTTGGTCCCACCGGAATCGGCGCAGTATTCGGAAAGAAGGAAGTGCTTGAGTCTATGCCGCCGTGGCAGGGGGGCGGCAACATGATTCGCGATGTCACTTTCGAAGAAACCACTTACCATGGGCCTCCTGCCCGGTTTGAAGCTGGTACCCCCAACGTGGCAGATGCTGTGGGGCTGGGAGTTGCGCTGGACTACGTGAGCCGTCTGGGTCTTCCCCAGATCGCGAAATATGAGCACGAACTGCTGCACTACGCCACGGAACAGTTGTCCCGAATTGAGGGTCTGCGCCTGGTGGGAACGGCAAAGGAGAAAGTCGGTGTTCTGTCGTTCGTCCTGGATGGTCATTCGACGGAAGACGTGGGGCGCCGGCTCGATCGGGAGGGCATTGCGGTACGGACCGGGCACCACTGCGCGCAGCCGTCGCTGCGACGGTTTGGTCTGGAATCTACCGTGCGGCCGTCGCTGTCACTATATAACACCCGTGAAGAGATTGACCGCCTGACGGAAGCCATTCGTCGGATCCGGCGCCGCTGAGTCCGGCGCCGCAGAATCCGGCGCCGCAGAAGTCGCAGTTGTCTTTGTCCGCTCTGAGCCGACACTCGCAGAGCCGGCCGATCACAATGTCCGCCCGGAGCAGAGGTGAACGATTGTCCCCGATCATTATCCCGTGACTGGATTCTGGAGGTTGCGATACCGGATATTAACCGGAGTTTGCAGCCGATGGCGGTCGAAAGCGTTCCGTGCGATCAATCTGCACGACGCGGCCCTCGTGAATAATCACGGTAATCTGACCAAATCGAAGACCATTCAGCATTTGGCCGATCGTATGCAGAGTGGACTCGCTGGCATCCGCGGTGCGGGCCTGGTTCTCGGGGTGCGCTGATGAGTTCATGGGGCCGGGCTGCTCCAGGTCGGGCACGGTGGCGGATCAGATGGCGAATCAGATGGCGTAGTCCGGTACGAAGTCCGGGACGAAGATTCGGGAGTTCCCGGGCACCACATAGACGTCGTCACCCCGGCAGAGTGCCAGTTCGTGATACCGTTCGAGAGACAGGTCCACGATCAGGTCACGTCCCTCAGCGGTCTGCAGAGTAATTTTTGCGGAGGACCCGGCCGGATTGATGCGTGTGATGCGCGCAGCCAGTCCGGGTTTTTCCGGGCTTTCACGGAGAATGTCGAGTTCATGTGGGCGCAGATAAATCGTGGCGGCGCGTTCTTCGGCGTGCGGGTATCCCGGAAAATCGAGCGTCAGATCACCGGCGTGCGCTTTGCCACCACCGACACGACCGTGAAACACGTTCACCTGTCCCAGAAACTTCATGACGAATTCCGTGGCCGGCTGATGGAACACATCTTCGGGTGAGCCGGTCTGTTCGATTCGCCCGCGATTCATGACAACGACACGGTCTGCGACCTCGAGGGCTTCCTCCTGGTCATGCGTCACGAGGACGCTGGTCACATGGATTTCGTCATGCAGACGTCGGAGCCATGTGCGCAGTTCCTGCCGCACCTGTGCGTCGAGCGCTCCGAAGGGTTCGTCCAGCAGCAGGACCCGCGGCTCCACCGCCAAAGCGCGAGCCAGCGCAATTCGCTGTCTCTGACCGCCGGACAGTTGTGCCGGAAATCTGCCAGCCAGGCTGCTCAGCTGCACCAGCTTCAGCAGTTCATGGACGCGTCGGCGAATTTCGTCATTCCGGGGTCGGGTGCGGCGTGGCCTGACACGCAGCGGGAACGCAATGTTTTCAAAGACAGTCATGTGCCGAAACAGCGC
>SYLK01000387.1 GCA_005809115.1 Planctomyces sp.
ACATTTTGAAGCTCGACTCGCTCTTGCTCCGTCAGTCGAACGATGTATAACTTCCGCATGACGCACCTCCTTGTGCCATGCAGTTTCCTCGATTTTCATCATTCTGCCAATCCGACGTTTTAGCTGTGACAGAGCACTAGTCCCGTTGGCACGACGAACAGCATGGTCTTTTCGCCGGACGGCAAGTCGTTCGCCGTGGGACAGTCCGATTCGACGGTGCTGATCTGGAACCTGGAATCGTTCGGTCCGCCGTTCGCCCGGTGATTTCGGTCCGTCCCGTCACAAATCAACCCTCCATGAGAGCGCGTCATGTCGCCGATTCTGTTCAGCATCTTGTTGTTGGCGCCCGCAGATGCAGACGCCATTGCCGCGCCGGGTTCCGGACTGACGCCGCCCATGCAGATCCTCGCGCACGGAGTGCCGATCGACATCGGCCGCGATGGCAAGGCGTGCCCACTGTTTGCCGACCTGGACGGCGACGGTCTGAGGGACCTGCTGGTCGGGGAGGCCTGGGGCGGGAGGCTGCGGGTGTATCACAATCTTGGCACACAGCAGTCGCCGAAGTTCGGCGACTACGAATGGCTCCGGGCCGGTGACGGTGTGGCGCGTGTTCCGCGGACGCCGGACGACAACAAAGGTTTCACACCGCAACTGGTCGACCTGGACGGAGACGGCAGGCTGGATATCGTCTCGGGCGGCTCCGTTCGGCCGACCATTTTGACGAACGAGTTCCATTGGTTTCGGCGGATCGATGAGCAGACATTCGCCGCACCAGTCAAGCTGTGTGGCGAGGACGGTGAGCCAATTCAACTGACCGGCTTAGCGCATCCGGCATGCGCCGACTGGAACGGCGACGGAATGATCGATCTGGTGATCGGCACGCTCGAGGGCGCTATCCTGATGCTGAAGAACGTCGGGTCTCCGGCCGAACCGCGTTTTGCAGCGCCGATCGCGATGACGTGGGGCGGCGTACCGATCATCGCGGGCTCGAAGCAAGCGCATCCGTGCGTCGCCGACTGGGACTCTGACGGTGATCTCGATCTGCTCGTCGCCGCGCTCGACGGCAGAGTCGTGGGGTATCAGAATCATGGCACGGCGACCGAGCCGCGGCTCAAGGGGTTTATCGTGCTGGTGCGGCCGAGCACCGTTCAATCGCAAATGGACGACCAGCGTCCCAAGGGACATCCCGGCATGCAACCCGCCGTGGACGTGGCCGACTACAACGGCGACGGTCGTGCGGACCTGCTTCTGGGAGACCGTTGCGGACGGTTTCGCGGAGCGGCGCCGCAACTGCCGCACGAGCAGCGTCGCTTTGAACAGGACCGACAGCGTCTCGCGAGGTTACGTAGCGAATGGGCGGAGCTGTTTCGTGCGTACCAGGCGAAGACGGTCGCTGCTGCTTCACCGGCAGCCACGGTGGATTCGCGGACGATCGCGGAACTCCGTTCAGCGATGGAGGACCTGAATGCCCGAATTGCGGAAGGGCAGGCGGACGTCGAATACTACCGGCCGGGGCCGGGGTATCAGATGCACGGCTTTGTCTGGGTCTTTCTGCGCAAGCCGGCCGACAATTGAATCTGTTGAATTCGTCGGTCTGAGAGGTCAATGCCGCAACGTCGATTGAGCTGACCGACACAAGTTCCTGATCTGCCGATCCAAACAGGCTGCTGGTCAGGGCCTTCTCGATCAATCATGCCCGGTGCGAGCAGTTCTCCCCTGCGTCGGTCCGACACACCGAATGCAGTTTGCAGTCGCGGCTTCTGCAGGCGGTTGCATCGACCGCCTGCACGAGAGAATTGTCGTTCGGCGCAGCGGGGGATTCAACCGACCGCAGTTCGGGGCAGTCAACGGCGCCGTCAAAATGATCGCGATCGACAATGCTTGGCGGCCTGCGAAAGGCTGCATTCGTGACTCAGGCCTGACCGTCCTGCGTCAGTAACTTCCTTTCGGCAACTGACCGGGGTGATCTCGACTTCCGTATCGACCCGGCATCTCTGAACCTCCGGAAGTCGCCCCCGGCGACCGTCCAAAACACGTTTCGGATACGTGCGTCGGTCGGGATCGACCGACGGACATCCGAGTTCGTCAATCCGTCACGGATTCGCCGGACGTGTTTTGCCGCGCTCGGCTGGACGGTGACGGTCAGCAGTTGTCAGCCGGGAACGTATCATCATCCGGAACAGGCACTCGTTGAAGTGCTGGAAGAAGTTCTGCGGAGGATTGCCAGCAATGTCCGGCTGTGAGCGTCGCTTGGCGCTCCTCCACCCAGGCGATCGACCGGTGTGCGATCGACTTTCGACGCTGCTGACAACTCGAATATCCTCGCTCCGTCCCCGCCGGGGCCTTCTTGATGCAACGGATTTGTCAAGGGGGGCATCTGGCAGGTCGTGATCGGCCTGATGACGGTGTTAGACTGCAGGGATGACCCAACTCATTCATGACCATATCGAGATCACAGCGGACACATGCGGGGGCAAACCGCGGATCGCCGGGCATCGGATCCGTGTGCAGGACATCGCCCTCTGGCATGAGTTTCAGGGTCAGTCGCCGGAAGAGATCGTGGGACGATTTCCGCAGTTGACGCTGGCTGACGTGCACGCCGCACTGGCGTATTACTTCGATCACCGTGATCAGATTCAGATGGACATCACTGCCGACCGAGAGTTTGCCGAGCAGATGAAGAAGGCAGTGCCATCGAAACTGGCCGCGAAGCTCGTCGGCACGGATCCATCGGGTGATTCGGTTTCACCTTGACGAAAACGTCGACTGGGCCGTAGCCCGTGGACTTCGCGACCGTGGCTTCGATGTGACGGTCGCAATCGATGTCGGTCTGCGGGCAGCCAGTGATCTCGATCACTTGCATGCCACGCGGATCATGCGCGCCCCCACGGAGCGGATGCGTGACGTGAGTATGGCACCGTCTCTTCGGCCCTCCCGTTTCGCGTGTACTGAAGCCAGACTTGCCACACACATTCCCTGGCTGTGGAGAAACGCGGGCAGCCGAAAATGCATTCCGCTCTCAGGACACGCACTCCTGTGTCACGTGGCGTGAACGCACCACGCCGTAGAAGTCATCATTCCGACGACAGATTCTGCCATTTTGCTCTGCCTCATCTGGAATGAGCCGAACCTCCCTCGAAGTGCCGGATCGATGCACGCGCCCTTTGGCGGGAGCCGCCCCCGCTTGTCTTCAAACCATTCCCAGTCCGAACGTACACCGCATGTTTCGCCGGATATCAGTCGCCGCCTGTTCTGGTCGAGACACGCGATTCAAAACGTGCGATTTCCTCCTTCAACTGATTAATCAAGCGCCTGAGCGATCTCATGCTGACTTCCCGGGCGTAGTCGTCGGCGCCTCCTTCACGCCTTTCCGCCTCATATCGTTGTTCGAGCAGTCGAAGTTTGTCACGTGTGGATTCAAGTTCACGATGACTTTGCAGGCTCATTGAATTACCTCCACCAGCCCCTTCGCAATCGCCTGTCGATCCGTGGCGAAGAACTCGTCGACGAGCAGGTCGAAATCCGTTCGTGTGACAAGGCTGATTTCCAGAAACGGCAGTCCTGCGATCAACTCCAGCTCCGCAGATTCGTCGCGTGGGAAAGCCGTCCCGATCAAGAGTACGCAATCGACGTCGTTTGGTTCGAGCACATCGGTCACGAAGCTGCCGTTCAGGACCAATCGGTCGACTCCCGCACGATGGGCCAGGTCAACCAGCCATCGTATGGACTCCATCTGCACTCGCCGAACTTCCGACCCACCGCCGAAACGCGCCGCCACTTCGTTCAGTGTTGCCGTGTGGATGCCCGGTGGCAAGTAGCCGTGTTCACCAAAGGGCGGAATCATGGTTCTTTCGTCGCATTGCTCATGTTCAGGGCTCCCACCGCCGAACGCTAAAGAATGCCGCGGGTCGCGAGTGTATTGGCGGCAGCCCGGTCGCGAGCGGCTTCGTCCGCTCGTCCCAGCGCTTTCAGCACGACGGCCCGGTTCTCGTAGATCGAGGGCTCCCGCCGGGGCGCCCATTCGCTGGCTTCCTGAAGATCGTTCAGTGCAGCCTCCGGATCGTTTCGGCGAAACTGCAGCGTGGCCCATCCCGTATGGGCAACGCTGTGAAGCATTTTCAGGCGGTGGAATTCCGTTGGAGTTGTTGAAGTTTTGTGCGGTGTTCGGTGGATATTTTTGTGACGTTGGGATCGCCGAGGGGTTTCTTGTCGGGGTTTTTGGGGCAGTAGCGGGCT
>SYLK01000388.1 GCA_005809115.1 Planctomyces sp.
CTTTTCGGCCGATGTTTTCAGCAGTGTGTGGTTTTCAGCAGTGTCTGGCACCAATCGCCTGACAGGTCCTTCCGGGCGACTGGCGGGACTGGCGGGGATTCAGACTGATCGATTCATGACGACAACCGCATTCGGGCCGGTTTCCCCGGCAGTCCTTCGGCAGTGGGATCACGACCACGTGTGGCACCCGTTTGCGCCGATGTCCGCCTTCCGCAGCGAAGAGCCACCGATCATTGTTCGCGGCGAGGCGTTTGAACTGATCGACATGGAGGGACGTCGCTATCTCGATGGTATTTCGTCCCTGTGGTGCAACGTGCATGGACATACCGTCCCTGAAATCGATCAGGCGATTCGGGTGCAGCTGGACCAGATCAGCCATTCGACGCTTCTGGGGCTGTGCAGCGAACCTTCGAGTCGGCTGGCCCGGGCGCTGTCAGAACGTGCGCCCGAGGGGCTGTCGAAGGTGTTCTTTTCAGACAGCGGAGCGACCAGCGTTGAGGTTGCTCTGAAGATGGCGTACCAGTATCACCGACAGCGATGCGACAATCCGGGACTCCGCGATACGTTTCTGTGCATGGGGAATGCCTATCATGGCGACACCCTCGGGACAGTCAGTGTCGGCGGGATTGACGTGTTTCATCGGTGTTACCGCGACCTGTTGTTTCCGACCGTAAGCCTCCCCTCGCCAGGTGGGCTGCGGGTTCCCGCAGGGCACTGCCGGGAATCGTGGAACCAGTACTGCCTGGATGAAACCGCACGCCTTGTCAGCCAGTATCACGAGCGGGCCGCCGGCCTGGTCATCGAGCCGCTGGTCCAGGGCGCTGCGGGAATCCTGACTCATCCGCCCGGTTTTCTGCGCCACGTGCGAAAATTGTGCACGGATTTCGACGTACCTCTGATCGCCGATGAAGTTGCCGTGGGATTTGGTCGTACCGGAACACTATTTGCCTGCGAGCAGGAGGACGTCAGGCCCGATTTTCTGTGTCTGGCCAAAGGGATTTCCGGCGGGTATCTGCCGCTGGCGGCAACCCTGACGACTGACGCGGTGTTTGACGCTTTTCTCGGCGATCCTTCCGCAGGACGCACGTTCTTTCACGGCCACACATATACGGGCAACGCACTGGGCTGTGCAGCCGGACTGGCTTCGCTGGAATTGTTCGAACGCCGCGACGTTCTGGCGAACGTGGCACACTGCGGCGACGTGATCGCCAGGCGGCTGTCGCAACTGGCTGATCATGCGTACGTGGGTGAAGTTCGCCGAAAGGGGCTGATGGTGGGGATCGAACTGGTGCGGAATCGCGACGGTCTGGAGCTGTTTGACTCGCGCCTGCGGATCGGTCACCAGGTAACTCTGGCCGCGCGCCGCCGGGGGGTGATCATTCGCCCGCTGGGTGATGTCGTCGTGCTGATGCCGGCACCGGCGATGCCGGCGGAATTCGTGACGCGGCTGTGCGACGTCGTGCTCGACAGCATTCAGGAAGTGACATCCGGGTGTGCGATATGACAGCATCGGATGCGGAACCCCTGACCGAACAGTCCCCGGCTGCGGCCGAATTCAGAAACCTCGACGGCCGGCTGCAGACGGAACCGCCGAAACCCTGGGCCGCGGATGTGTCACTCCTGATCGTGGCTCTGATCTGGGGTGTCAACATTCCGCTGATGAAAAGCGGCCTGGATCGCATGGACTGGTTTGCCTTCAACGCGGTCCGGCTGTCCCTGTCAGCGCTGGTCCTTGCCTGGTTCGGCTGGCGCGAATGGCAACGCGGCAGCCGACCGGCTCGCGGCCTGCTGTGGCATCAGGTGATGATCTTTTCGCTGCTGGCGTCGGTGGTCTACCAGCTGCTGTTTCTCCTGGGAATCTCGCGCACCACTTCCGGTAACAGCAGCCTGATCCTGTCCACCGTCCCGATGTGGACGGCCATCAACGCTCGTCTGTTTCTGCAGGAACGTCTGAGCCATACGGCCTGGTTCGGACTGTGGACGGCGCTGGGAGGGACCATGATCGTGGCTCTGCAGAAGCCCGATCTGCAGATCGGCCGGGAGACGCTGCTGGGCAATGTCTGTGTACTGGGAGCGGCACTCAGCTGGTCCGCCTCGACTGTCTACAGCCGCCCCCTGATGAAGTCGATTTCACCGCTGCAGCTGTCGGCCAGTTCCGCCTTGCTCAGCCTGCCGGTACACCTGCTGCTGGCCGCCACATATTCTCGGGAGGGCGGCTTCGGAGAACTGCAGCAGCCGGTGGTCTGGCTGACAGTGATCTATGCCGGATTGTTTTCCACAGGCCTGGCTCTGCCGATGTGGAATTTCGGCGTACGACATTCCGGAGCGGCCCACGCTGCCGTATTTCAGAATCTGATTCCTGTGACCGCTCTGATTGCCGCCTGGGGAATTCGGGGTGAGGCCGTGACGTCGCCGCAGCTGCTCGGCGGTGCCATGATCATCGGTGGACTGCTGATCATGCGCCTCGGCCGCTGAATTCACTTGATTTTACGGGTCCGTCTGATCAGATTGGGAGGTCGTGGGCCGCCGGCGATCACACCCGCATGCGGCCTGCGTTTCACCACCGAAGATCGGAGAGCATCTGTGCCGGAATTGCTGAGCCTCTGGCTGCCTGTTCTCGTTTCGAGTATCGCCGTGTTCGGAAGCATGTGGCCGTAAGTGGCTGCGACAAAACCGGGACTGGTAACTGCTGTCCCGCGAGAAAACCTGTGAAAAATGCCCGGGGAAAGGTGCCTGTCCCGCTGCTGTCTTCGTCGCTTGCCCCGTCCTCACAATCCGACTGCGGGATATTGCTGAGAATGAAAATCCGCAGTATTCGCAGACAGTTCACGCCGGCTCATCGTGTAGGTTTTCAAAGTCAGGGCGTTCTCCCGCAACGCCCGCTTCGACACCTTCTGCTGAAAGGCGTGTGCCCATGCGACCGCTGCACCATGAATCGCTTCAGAATCCGAAGCGTCGTCCGGGATTCACGCTCATCGAGTTGCTGGTGGTGATCGCAGTGATCGCGATCCTGATCGCACTGCTGCTGCCGGCCGTACAGCAGGCACGCGAAGCGGCGCGGCGCATGCACTGTCTCAATAATCTGAAGCAGCTGGGACTGGCGCTGGCGAACTACCATGACACCACGGGCGTCCATCCGCCCGCCCTGATCAATTCGGGACGCTTCGACAGCAGCGATTTCTTCAGCCACGGCAATCGGGTGCTGAATACGACCGGCTGGGCACTGCTGCTGCCGTTCGTGGAACAGAATGCCGTCTACCAGCAGTACGATTTCAACGTCTGTTCCAGCAGTTCCTCACCGCTGGCAATGCCGGTTGCCGGCGATGACCTCGTGAACGCCGAAATTCTGCGGGCACCACTGCCTTTCCTGCAGTGTCCGTCTCATTCGGAGGCCGGCGAAGTCTCCACCCATTTCCCCGGGACCACCGACATCTACTCACGCCGCGATGCTCGACGCACCAGCTACCTCTTCGCCACCGGTGCTTTCACTGACTGGGATTCTCCCTGGTCCGAGTGCCAGGGTGATGTGCGACGCGGCATGTTCGGCAACAACGGCGCGGCTCGGCTGCGGGACCTGACCGACGGTGCATCCAATACGATTGCTGCCGGAGAATCACACGGCGGTTCCCGCCTGAAGATCAGTCCCAACTTTGGCCCCTGGGGGATTACCGGAACCCACACCTGTTGCCACGGTCGTGTCCTCAGCGATGATCCGCGTTCCGTCGACAACTCGCAGTTTCCGGACACTCGCTGGGCCATCAATGCCCCCTGGGATGACTCCGGAAAATCCTATGCCTGGGTGTTCAACAGCGGTCATCCGGGCGGGGCTCAGTTCGTGTTCGCGGATGGATCCGCCAGATTTCTCAGCGAAAACATGGACTACCGCCTGTTCTGCCTGTTGAATTATATCCAGGACGGTCAGCCGGCATACACACCCTGACAGACTTCTCGCCCACGTTCCGAATTGCCGCCCGGCCTGACAGATCCCGCGGATTCGCCCGCATGTTTCCTTGACCTGACAGGACGACAGGAGTAACCGATGCGCACGCTGTCGCCGAGCCACGTCGCCATTCTGATGTCTGGCCTGATCGGGATCGCTGCCTGTTCCGGCTGTGGAACGCCATCCGGGCCCGTGCAGGTTTCCGGATTGATCCTCGTGGACGGACAGCCGCTGCCGGGCGCGGGCGTATTCTTCATTGCCGTCGATCCGTCGCTGCCCGCCCGGCCGGCTCACGGTACCACCGATGCCGCAGGACGATACGCGCTGTATCCGGGAGTATCTCCGGGGGCTTATCGGGTCATCGTCCGGGGATTCTGCGGCGATCAGCTCGGGCGACAGATCCCCGGCTTTGGCGGCGACGGTGTCGACGCAGGACAACTTGCGGCAGCCACTGCAGCCCGATCGCGTCTCGCGCACGCCGGCAGAAAACACATCCGGACCGCCTCCTCCGACGCAGGCACTCTGCCGGACATCTACACCTCGCAGGAGCAGACGGTTTTGCGCATCGAAGTTCCCGACGGCGGAACCACGGCAGCAGACTTCCACCTCGCGCTGGAGATGCTTGCCGATGGTGACATGGCGGCAGACTCTGATGGTCGCACGGGCCGGCACTGACGGAATCCGCCGCTGCACGGAGTATCGGGCTTTCTGGCCGACGCCGGCAGCGTTGCACGGAACTGCCAGTTCCAGCTACGATGCCAGGGTTCGCTCCGCCCCGACGGTCCTTTCGACCGGAGTGCAATCTGCGGGCCGGGTGATGGCAGGTCGTGAGAACTACCATGAAAATGCAGCGATACGAGTCCGTGGCGGCTGATTCATTGATGGGTCTGAACCGGCTGCTGCGGCAGGGCTGGCACCCTGTGCGCGAAATTTCCGGCCCCGCCGGGACGGTGCTCACGCTGCTGGAAAAGGAATCGGATTTCCCACCATTTCCCGGCGCAGTGCTGATGGACGGTGTTCCGGTGGAGTTCCTCGCCGATGTGATGTTGTTCGAAAATTTCTCCATGGATGAGATCCGCCAGGTGGTCGGGAAATGTGAACTCGTCACCCACCGGAAAAGCGACGTGATCTTTTCGCAGGGAGATGCTGCCGACGCTGTGTTCGTCGTGGTGTCGGGCGAAATTGAGATTGTTCTGCCGGGCCTCCCGGATGCCGAAACCAGCGTAGCGGTGCTGCAGCCCGGCGGTGTGTTTGGCGAAAGCACGTTCTTTTCCGAATCACCCCACACCATGTCGGCTCGGTGCGGATCGGACTCGGCCACCCTGCTCGCTCTGGGAAGAATTTCGTGCGATGAGCTGCTGCAGAGTGGATCCGCGGCGGCTCTGAAACTGCTGCACAACTCGGCGAGAATTCTGGCCGGGCGGCTGCAGGAAACCGACCAGTGGGTCCGGACACTGCTGACAGAGAGTCAGATGTCTCAGATCAGCGCCAGCTGGCGCCGATTTCGACATCGCGTTTCCGGCACCGATCATGTGGGCGGCGGATTCTTTGGAATCTGAATGGCTTCTGCCGCACCCGCAGACAGGTCGCCGGCACACAGACTGATCCCGGTTGGGCAGCGTGGCAGTGAGCCAGCATTCTGATTCCGAAGGCGCTGCGCGCCAGACACCCCTCGTCCGATCACTCGAACCAGGGGTGTCCACGGGCAGCGTCACGGGCGGCTACAACAGACTGACTACCTTGTCAGCCAGGCCCTTCTCACCCGCGCCCTTCTCGCCCAGCACGATGCTGAGCTTGCCGGCGGAGGCGATCTTTTCCAGAACTTCCAGTTCACGCAGCCGCATGAGAGTCGGGCTTTCCGCCAGCAGTCGGGCCGCGTTGGCCTGACTGCGGATGGCCGCCGTTTCCTCACGCCGTGCGATCAGGTTGGCCTCGGCCGCCTTGCGGGCTTCCGTAACCTTGTTCATCAGCTCCTTCATGTCGCCCGGCAGGATCACGTCACGGATACCGACCGATGCGATCTCCAGACCCAGAATCAAAGCCGTGGCCACGGACATGTTCAGCGCCTGCTCCGCAGCGGTACTGAAGAACCTGCCAGCGGCGAAGCCGGTGTTCGATCGCTTTCACATCGTCAAGCTGATGAACGACAAGCTCATGCAGCTGCGTCGTGAGCTTCAGGGCGAGGCCGATATGACCTGAGGAAAAGTTCTCAAGGGCCTGCGATGGCTGCTGCTGAAGCATCCGGACGAACTGCATGATTCCAGGAACGAACGAGTCCGGCTGCAGGAGGCGCTCGATCTGAATATGTCGGTGGCAGCAGTCCGACAAAATCACTGCCGGGCTCGCCCCGGCGGGCAACGCTGTGAAGCATTTTGAATGCGGAAAAGCTGGGGTTTTCCGAATTGGAGGAATATGAGATAGGCCAGATTCCCTGACCACCAACTGAACCAATCAGTCAGAAAGGAATCTGGCCATGAGTCTCAGGAAACAGCAGAAAGCCGCGAAATGGAGAGACGAGCAGCAAGGACAGCAAGTGCCGGCTGTCAAAAACAGCAAGCTGTTCCGGGAACTGCTCGATTGGTTTCTC
>SYLK01000389.1 GCA_005809115.1 Planctomyces sp.
ATACACCGGCGCAGGTCCCAGCCAGAGTTCCCAGTTGAGATTTTCCGGTGGTGTGGTACCAGGTTCGCGCCGACTGTTGGCCCAGTCCTCGCGGTATCCCCACCCCTTCCCAACCCAAACATGAACATCTGTCACCTTGCCGATGGTGCCAGCCTGAATCACTTCAACGACGCGGCGGTAATTGTCCTCAGCGTGAATCTGAGTACCGAGCTGCGTGGAGACACCATGTCTGGCAGCGGCTTCCGCGATGATCCGCGCTTCCTGAACCGTGTGAGTCAGCGGCTTCTCGCAATACACATGTTTGCCAGCCCGAATCGCCCGGATCGAAGCCGGAGCGTGATGATGATCGGCGGTACCGACGACAACAGCATCGACCTTGTCCCCTTCGGATTCGATCATTTCACGGTAATCCGCGTAGGTTCGAGGTGAGAGTTTGTTTTTCTCGGAAAGCATAGCTGCGGCACGATTCAGGTAACTGGAATCCACGTCACAGATGGCCACAATGTTCTCCGTCATCACACCCATCAGATCATCACCGGCTCGATTGGCAGTGCCGATGCAGGCGATGTTCAGTTTCTCCAGAAGGCCACGAGCCGGTCGAGTCGTGGCAGAAGAAGCGAACAGAGATGACCCAAGCAGTCCAATCGAAGCGGTCGCAGTACCGTTGAGAAACGACCGTCGACTCAGGTGAGGCAGGTGAGCCATGAGACAACCTTTCAGGAAGGGCGGACGAAGCGGAAAAACCAGCCGGAAACCAGCATAAACCGCAGGACAGCAGAAAGACAGTGCAACCCGCTGAAACGAGGCAGAAACCAGAGCAGAAGACCAATGTGGTGATCGTCGGACAAGGGCTGTTCGGATCGATGCTGGCGTGGTGCCTCCTGTTTCAGGGTCGCAGCGTGCATCTCATCGATCGCGGCGAAAGCATCACAGCTTCTCGCATCGCCGCTGGTCTGCTGACCCCGGTCACAGGCATCAGAATGGTTCGGTCCCACGACTACCAGAGCGCCTGGGACACGGCAGTCCGCCTGTACCGACGCATCGAACAGATGACGCACAGTCAGTTCTTCAGCACCCCTCGAACGGTTCGTCTGTTCAGAACACTCGAAGAACGAGTCGCCTACGCGGCTCGACCAGCATGGTATGGCACAGCAATCGTCGGAACAGAGCGGGGCGGAACGCAGACAGAGCCGGGAGGAACGCTGGAAGTGCAGGGTTTCGAAATGCAGCCAGCCGGGCAACTGGACGTCAGGCGTCTTCTCGAAGTCACCAGGGAATTCTTCACTGCCAGAAACGCCTGGACGCGCCGGGACCTGAACGTGTTTCAGGATATAGCGGTGACATCCTCGGCCGTGACGATACCGGCACTCGGACTCACGGCCGAATACCTGATATTCGCACAGGGATATCAGAGACAGCCGAATCCCTGGTTTCCGGGTGTACCGGATGGACCAGTTCGCGGTGATATCCTCAGAGTCCGTATCCGGGGTCTGGGTGAGTCCCGAGTGGTACACAGGGGAATCTGGCTCGTACCGGCCGGTGACGACGAGTATCTGGTCGGTTCGACCAGCGATCGGCATCGCCTGAATACCGAACCAGCCGACGACGATCGAACAGCACTGCTGCAGCAGTTGTCCGGTCTGACGTCGCTGCCGGTCGAGGTGATCGAGCACAAAACTGCCGTCCGCGCCGGGATGCGGAACTACCGGCCAGTGGCGATGTTTCATCACACAGAAAATCGCATCGGGATCATCAACGGTCTGGGAGCAAAGGGCGCACTGAGGGCACCGACGACCGCCGAATCGTTTGCGAACACGATCAGCCGGCGAATTGACGGACAGGTGTGGAAGTCCATCGCGGCCAGAGGCAACGACCGGCAGTCCACTGCACCGCAGTCCGACGAACTCGCAGAAATCGAAGCACACGCGGAAGGCAGCCCGCTGCGCCCGCGAACTGCAGGAAGTGGGCGACGATCTCTGACACGGGAAGTGCATCAGCTGCTGAGAACAGTCATCGCGTCGGGTGATGTGGTGATCGACGCCACCGCGGGCAACGGCTTCGACACAGAATTACTGGCTCGCCAGGCTGGTGAAAACGGCAGAGTCATCGCGATGGATCGACAGAGTAAAGCGATCCGGCTGACAGCCGCACGACTAGCAGCCGCCGGCATCACTGGTGTCACACTGCTGCACAGATCCCACGCCGAGATCGATCATATCGGAGTCGCCGCTGGCACTGCCACCGCCATCACGTTCAATCTTGGCTATCTGCCTGGTGGCGACCGATTGATCACGACCGCAGCAGAGACAAGTGTCGTGGCAGTCGGCAAGTCCGTGCTGCTGCTGAAACCGGGTGGTGTCCTGACAGTGATCGCTTATCGGGGACATCCGGGCGGGCAGGAAGAAACCGCGGCTGTCGGTGCTGAACTGTGCCGACTTAATCCAGGTCTCTTCGAGCAGTGGCAGTCTGATTCCGATCCGGAAAACCCACAGTCACCGAGGCTGTTCGTCGTCCGACGGCGGTCGGCGGAAGGCGGCTGAATCGCCTCCAGCGTGCCCCTTCGCCCCCCCGGGGGGTGGGAAGGTGGACGCAGGCCGGACGACGGGGTGCCAGAACGACGTGGAATACCCATCAGGCCCCGGAACAACCACGACGCGATTTCCCCCCTCACCGAGCCCTCTCCCCAGTGCAGGGGAGAGGGGACTCAAAGTGGCGCTGTCAGATAACTCCGAGCGGTGGGTGTGTATCCGGTGAAGTGGCACAAGAAAAAAAAATCGGGTATGCTGACACCCGCAGACCCCGAATCCGAAAATCGGCGAGGCGAGTACCCGGTGGCACGCACCGAGGAGGCAGATTCCGATGTCAGTAATCAGCGTATCCCGTCGCGAATGCTTTGGGATGATCGCCGCAGCCGCCGGAGCCATGTCGCTCACGGAATCGTCGCGCGGCTTCTCTGCCAACGACACGATCCAGGTCGCATGTCTCGGCACCGGCGGTCGCAGCCGCCATCTGATGGAGCGCCTCGGCAAAATCCCGGGTGTGCGCATCGTGGGAGTGTGTGACGTCTGGGGTGAACGACGAGCCCGAGCCCGGGAGCTGGCAGCAGCGGGGGCATTCGAGGAAACGGAGTTCGAAAAGGTGCTGGACCGGACCGACGTCGACGCCGTGCTGATCGCGTCTCCCGACCACTGGCACGTTCCCATGACGATCGCCGCCTGCCAGGCGGGTAAGGATGTGTACGTCGAAAAGCCACTGACCCACTCCGTCTCTGAAGGCGAAGCGGTGATTCAGGCGGTCAGAAAGCATCAGCGCGTTGTTCAGGTGGGAACGCAGCAGCGCAGCATCCCGCATCTGATCGAAGCCCGAGAACTGGTACGCAGCGGATTGCTCGGACGAGTTCACAAGATTCATATGTCCTGGAACCGGAATGCCGATCGCTGGTCGACCGCCAGGCCCGAGATCAGCGCGACCGATGTCGACTGGAAGCGCTTCCTCGGCAGCGCACCGGATCAGCCGTTCGACTCATATCGGCTGGCCAACTGGCGCTGGTTCTGGGATTTCGGAGGCGGAATCTTTACGGATCTGATGGTCCACTGGCTGGACACCGCGCGGTGGATGCTCGATCTCGGTGACGCTCGGTCAGCTGTCTCGATCGGTCACCACATGGCATCTCGGGGAGTCTGGGAGACGCCCGACACGGTCCAGACACTGCTGGATTTCGGTGAGAATGGCCCGCAGGCGCATTTTGACGGTACGTTTTCCAATCACTACGGGCGAGCCGAGCTGGTGCTGATGGGATCCGAAGCCACCTTGGTCTGCGATCGCGGAGCCTACGAAGTGATCCCGCAGCGCGGCAAGTCGGCTGCGCCACGACAGAGAATCGACAGTCAGTCATCAGAACGCGGGCTGGATTTCTATGAGGATATCGACTGCGGCCGACATCATCTGCAGAACTGGGTCAACTGCCTGAGAACTCGCCAGGATCCATCCTGCCCGGTCGAAGAGGGGGTGCGTTCCGCAGCCGTGGCCCACCTGGCGAACACCGCACTCCGAGGTACCTGAAATTCGGTCCCGCGGTGTCCCGACATAACCAGAAGTGCACCTGTTGTTCGGCCGATGTTTTCACGGGTTCTGCATCGGATTTTTTGGCGGGTCCAGCGGAGTAATCGCGGCCTTCACCAGACGTTCGCGGAAATCGTCCACGGAGATCCCGTCAGCGATCAGATAACACGGTTCGTCCGCCGTACCCACGGCAGCCAGCCAGTGATGGTCGCGGCGAATCCCGTTAAACACCGGGACGGCCAGATGTCCGTCGTTCAGAGTCAGTGCGAGCACTGCCGCGTCGGGGTCGGGCCACAATTGCTGATTGTGCGTCTCTCGCACCTCGAGCCGCATCCCGTCCACCGGAATCTTCGAGAAGATCGCCGGATCCCGCATGCGACACCACGCACGAGCATACATGGCGACGAGGCGATCATCCTCGGATCGCCACAGATACAGCCGCACCTGATCCGGCAGCTCAATTCGTTCCAGCAGCGTGGCGTTCACAAGGAACGGTGCGCCGCTGACCGACAGATCAAAGCGGTTTTCCGCCGGATGCGACAAACCCAGATAGGGAACCAGCATCTGCTTCCACGTCATCGCACACTGCTCGAATCCCTCGCCAAACGCCTCGCTGCGCACCGTTGCGGGATCATACTCCAGCTTCCGGGCGACCAGCTCCTGCCGAATGTCTTCGGCACACATCCGACTGTAATAGGCCACTTCCAGCAGGCCAGTGTTCCAGTTGGGTCTCCGGTTCAGCTGCCAGGCCTCGCGCAATTCGGATTCCAGCTGGCCGCGAATCTCGGGCGGCACCGGACTGATGAATTCCTCCCTGCCAGGTAAATTCGGCTGAAGCAGGAATTGTTCGATCGGATTTTTCAGCTCCGCCCAGGCCGCCGGCGGATCCCATCCCTGTCGGCGGACAATCAGACAGCGCCGACCCAGAGTCTGGCTGGCATGCTCTTCCAGCTCACGCATGGCAGCGCTTTCCCCGATCGGAAACACGATCAGCACCGCGTTCTGCGGCATGTCCGAGATAAATTGCTTCTGCTGTTCATTGACCACCAGCTCCCGCTGGTAACAGGAAGCCCACAATTCCTTGTCTGCCCCGGCGGGCGGCATCTCGCCGAAGCTCCGCCAGCACACCGGGTGAAACAGGAAATAGAATTTCTCGATCTGAACAGGATCCGTATCGACGGAAGTCCTGCCGACGTCAGCCGCATTCACAGAAAGGGTCAGCAGTGAAAGACATCCAGCGAGCATCGCGCGGAAACAGTGGCATCTGAACATCTTGCTTTTCCTCCAGGAATCGTTTCTCGGAATCACTTCTCGGAATCTACTCTGGGATGGCCGGTTGCGGGGGCTGGAGAACGTCATTCGCGCGGAAAATCCTTCACGCTGTTGCCGTCCGGGGCCCCATACTGCTCGCGGACCAGCGGCCCCAGACCGCAGGCGTCCAGCCGAGACAACGGAGCGAGAAACGTGATCTGTACCACACCGGGATGACGACCAATTTCGATGGCACCATTGACCGTGGCGCGATTGCGGACCTCGGAAATACTCATCCGTAACAGCATCGCGGCGCGAGCCAGCCCGTTGTCTGTGGCCAGGTTCAGACTGGCACCAGAGCCGATCACCGAGATGGGTGCCGTTTGTTCCACTCCCGCCATACCGAATCTCGCCGCCAGTTTTTCCGCCTGGAGGCGCTCCGATGATGTGAAAGGCCGGGCGAGAGGCGGCAGATCATCCACGCACGGCAGAAGAACTGGCCCGTCAAGCTGCAGTCCACGCAGCACATGCACCTGCAGCGTCACGCGCCCGGAAACGTCGCAGGTATGGCCTGCGATTTCGCCGTCCCCCTGGAGCGCGTGCATATCACCCAGATAAATGCCGCCCCCCGGTACCTTGACCGGACAGATCAGCACCGCCCCGGCACGGACGGCATCGATATCCATATGTCCGTCGGTACGGAGTTCCAGTTGCTCCGCGGTCAGGGCGAAACCATGCGGCGCACCAATCAGAAACTGGCCGAAGTCGCCGGCGTTGTGGGAATCGGGCATCGCCACCGCCGGTGTGGTGCCCAGCTGTCCCAGAAACGGACGAAGGCGAGCCATCATGCCGGCGAGTTCACAGGGGGCGAATGTCAGTATGGGATTCTGAACAGAATTCGCCGGAAGCGCCGCGCATTCTCTGGCCCGATGTGCCAGTTGTTCTGCGGCCTCCCTCGGCAGGGCCACGCCGACGCAGCGCTCGTCGTCGAAGGCCATCGTGTAACCCTGGTCGAAGGTGAACGGCGTGGCATCAGCACCACACACCGCACACCGCACAGACTCGGGGCCGATCCCCCGAAGAACGGTGGCAGGATTCTGTGTGCCGCAACCCGGACAGACAGCCGCGACAAAGGGATCTCCCAGAAAACGGCCGTCCATGGCGCGTCCGGTACCCGAGGCAGTTGCCTGCGACGTCACCAGGATCTCCCTGATCCGGATCGCGATCGCATCACCGACAGCGGCTCCGCTGACCGCCACGGGGATGGTCACCTCATGACCCCCGCGAATCGCCGGAGTAATCATCGGTCCCCAGCACCCGGGGGCTGTTTCCGCGATGATGGTACCCCCATCGCGAACCGGGCCGAGCATCGTCCGTGACGGGTCCAGAATTCCATCGGTAAACCGGTTGACGACCACGACGTCTGCCACACAAGTCGGGCGGCGTTCACGCGTTTCAGCAGCGGAAGCCATCAGTTCGCCTCCAAATCGTGGTCAGCACGCAAGTGCCCTGATTTTCCGGTAATTTGCAAGACATCAGGGGATTAACATCGCCCGCTCGCAGTCGCCTGCAGCGTTACTTTCGTCGAGTGTACTCGACAGTCAACATGAGCGTATCCTCCCCGCCCTCAACAAGATACATCCTGAACGTCTGATGATCTTTGTCGGTGTGCGTGGTCGTGTTCCGATACTTGACGGTCGCTCCGGTCATTCCCGGTCATTCGTCGGTCATCGTCATCGTCTTCGTGCGTGCGTCGTAATCTCCCTCCATCACAATCGGGCTGGTACTCATCGAATCGACCCAGATGGAGACATATTTTTTCTTCGCACGGTCGTAGCTGTCCAGCCCGTGACCCTGGAACGGAAGTCCGCCTAAATCCGCTTCGAAGTCCGTCATCAGCCACTGTCCAGCCAGGCCCATTCGGCTCACCGAAGTACCCTTCGATTCGCCCGGCGTTTCCGACATTTTGACCGTGCAGTCCCATGTACCGACCATTTCCTGCAGCAATGCCTGCTCCGGACCCGGTTTTGGTACCTCTGGCTGTTGTCCGGCCGCTGCCGCGGCGAAGATGATCAACGTCAGACTGAAAGCTGCCGGAGCGTGCCAATTCATCGCGGTACTTCCTTTTGGTCAGGATGGTCAGGTTCTTTACTGCCAGAAATCCGGCCTCACAGTGCCTGTCCCATGCCTGTTTGTCAAGCGCCAGCAGGGCAAATTCCACCGATCGGGGCCTGCTGCGACACCTTCGGCAGCGGCACGGACGCGCCGGCTCGGATGTCGGTTTTCTCCCTCGGGCAGGTGTTTTTTATTTTCTCCGCCGGCCTTACAATCCGATCACTCCGGATTCTGGATCTTCCACTGACAACGTCAGGGCATCGTGCGAATGATTACGATTCTGTTTCTCCTGTGTGCCATAACG
>SYLK01000390.1 GCA_005809115.1 Planctomyces sp.
ATTATGAGTCCGCTGCTCTGACCGATTGAGCTATAGCCCCGTGATGGTTCTGGTTCGGCTTCCGGAGCACTTGCCCGGCGTCCGGGCGCTGGCAACGGCTGTTCCTGCCGCGTGCGATCTGCTCCTGCCGCGTGCGACACAGTATCTGCAAAATCGCCGGATGGTGCAAGCTGTGAGCGGACCTGACGCGGCAGGTGCCTCGTGGCACGCGGCGTGTGATCGGGAACGTCCCGTGGCGGCCGGAGATCGCCTCCTCCGTCCGGACCGGATTTGGAATGCCTGGATTTCAGCCTGTGGGCCTGCTAGACTCGCCATGACCAGGGGCGTGCCTCCGAATCACAGCGGATGCGGAAGCTGAATTGCCTGTCCCGTTCCTGCGCCGCCGTTTGAAGCGAGCCTGAGATGACTTCTGGAATTCTGAGATACGTGATGCCGGTATTCGCAGCCGTCATGTCGGGCGCATCGATCAGTGCTGACGAGTCGCATGATCTGCTGCTCTTCATTTCGGCTTTCGCCACAGGAGATGACGGAGCGATCCATGCCTGCCTGCTGAACCCGGCTTCGGGCGAACTGAAGCTGGCACATCGTACCACCGATGTTCAGAACCCGTTTTTCACAGCGCTGTCCCCGGATCGCAGATTCCTGTATTCCATCCATGCCCCGGGCGAATTCGGAGGCGCCGCGAATGAGCAGGTGGCCGCCTATGAAGTGCAGGGCCGCAGCGGAAAACTCCGCCTGCTGAACCGCCAGTCGGCCAGAGGAACAGCCGCCTGCTATCTGGATGTCGACGCGACGGGACAGACGGTTGTGTTGGCGAATTACTCGACCGGAAGCGTGGCCGCTCTGCCTGTGCAGAAGGACGGTTCGCTCGGCCAGGTGACCACGTTCATCCAGCATCTCGGTTCCAGTGTGGACAAGAGCCGTCAGGAGGGTCCGCACGCTCACTGCATCGTCGTGAGTCCGGACAACCGATTCGCGTATGCTGCCGATCTGGGACTCGATCAGATTCTGGGCTATCGGCTGGACCCGGCGGCGGGCGGGCTGTCGCCCGGGGCGCAGCCGTTTGTGCGAACGCCGTCTGCAGCAGGACCGCGGCACCTGATCTTTCATCCCAACGGAAAATCTATGTACGTCATCAACGAGCTGAGCAATTCCGTCACGTGGTTTACCTGGAATTCGGAATCGGGGATCCTGCTGGAGCAGCAGACCATCTCGACGCTCCCCGCGGACTTCGACGGGACGAGTTACTGCGCCGATCTGAAGATCACGCCCGACGGTCGGTACCTCTACGGCACCAATCGTGGTCACGACAGTATTGCAGCGTACTCGATTGCGGAGAATGGTGGTCTGACGCTGATTGAGATCGTGGCCAGCTCCGGCAAAGGGCCGCAGAATCTGGCGGTCACTCCTGACGGCAGCCTGCTGATCTGTGCCAACATGCCGGGAAACAACGTTGCCGTCTTTCGGATCGATTCGACGACCGGCCGCCTCACACTGGCCGGGAAACCACTGACGATGCCCAGTCCTTCGTGTATTCGGATTTACTGAGGTGCCCTGACCAGCAGGGCGCCGTGACCAGACCAGAGCTGGACAGTCGCTGACTTGTGCTGGACAGGCGCTGACATGTGTTCGTCTCCAATGGCAGGAATGCGTGCCCGGTGCGAACATGTCAGAGACTGTCCGGGAATTTTGTGATCACCGGGAATTCTGTGGAGTGAAGTATGTTCAGACGCATGATCATCGTCGCATCGATCGGCCCGCTGTTGTGTCTGTTGTCGCTGCAGACCGCGGCTGCCGCTGACTGGAGCGAATCGCAGGTGGCCCGGCTTCCGGTCGGCGAAAAGCCGGTGCGGCTGTTCAACGGCCGGGACCTGGAGGGCTGGGAAGGCCATATTGGCCGTTACTTCACGGTGGAGGGCGGCGTCATTGTGGGCAGAAATGGAGACGGCAACGCGCCCAAATCCAGTACGTACCTGCTGACCAGGGGCAAGTACCGGAACTTTCGCCTGATTTTCGAAAGTCAGCTGGTGACCAGTGAAATGCACTCGGGAATTTCTCTGTGGGGGAAAGTGATTGAAAAGGACGAGGGGCCTTATACGTACCAGGGGCATCTTGTGATGTACCCGTCGGGTTACGGCTACTATGACCTGTTCCGCCGCAACATGCTGCACCACGATACTCTGGGTGTGGCGCGTCGAGCAGGGGCACAGCACGGCTGGAACCGCATGGAGATTCTCGCCATCGGTCATCGGATCCGACATGTGATCAACGGGCACCTGGCAGCGGACTGGTCTGATCCGCAGCCCGAGTTGTGCGAGACGGGTCCGATCGGCCTGCAGCTGCATTCCAACACTGTGGCCCAGGACGTTCGCTGGCGCGGTCTGATTCTGACGGAAGATCCCCGGGATCAGCTGGTCACGGCCGAGAGCTTCGACACGGGTCTGATCGTGGACGGGAAGCCGGCTGAATCGGCGATGGATGCGGATGCGCTCGCCGGAATCTCCAGCCGGATGCAGGAACTGGCAGCATCTGGGCAGATGTCTGGTGCCGTGACGCTGGTGGCTCGTCGTGGCCGGGTGGTGCATACCGGAGCAACCGGCAAGGCGGATCTTGCGAGTGGACGGGACATGGCGCCCAACACGCTGTTTGCGATTGCCTCAATGACGAAGCCGGTCACAGCGGCCGCTGTGGCAGTGCTGATGGACGAGGGCAGCGTTCATCTGGACGATGCCGTATCCAGGTACATCCCGGCGTTCGCAGATACGAAGCTGGCAGGAGGCCAGAAGCCGAAGCGGGAGATCACGATCCGCGACTGTCTGACGCACACGAATGGACTGGTGAGTGATCAGAAGAACCAGGGCACACTGGCCCAGACTGCGGAGCTTCTGGCGAAATCCGAACTCGCGTTCGAGCCTGGCTCAAAGTGGCAATACGGACCGGGGCTGAGTGTCGCGGGACGTGTCGTGGAGGTGGTTTCCGGCAAGTCGTTCGACCAGTTCCTGACGGAGCGGATCTTCAAGCCACTGGAAATGCACGACACAACCTTCTTTCCGTCGGACGAGCAGAAGGGTCGAATTGCCAGACTTTATCAGCCGGCCGCCGGCGGTGCGGGACTCGAGCCAGGGAGTCACTGGCTGTTTGATCTGGCGCCGGACACGACACCCAACCCGTCAGGCGGATTGTACTCGACGGCCGGAGATCTGGTCCGTTTCCATCAGATGGTGTTGAATGGCGGTGACCTGGACGGGCGCCGCATCCTGACAGCGGATGCTGTCCGACAGCTGACGGCGGTACAGACCGGCGAGCTGTCGGCGGGACCGACACCCGGCGTCAGCTGGGGGCTGGGATTTTCACTGATCCGCGAACCGCAGGGCGGAGCGGATGGCTTTTCGCCGGGATCTTATGGTCACGGCGGAGCCTTTGGCACTCAGGGCTGGGTCGATCCGCAGCGGCAGATGATCACGATTCTGCTGATCGCCCGCCAGGGATTTGCACCAGACAAGTCGGTCGACCTGCGGGGCGAACTCCAGCGGCTGGCCGTTGCAGCAGTCCGCGACTGAGACGCCGCTTCGGCAGAGTCGGGGGGTGTACGAGTTACCGCGAGCAGTTGTTCCTCTGTCCCGGGGCAGCAAGGATTGAGCATGAAAGTCGTGTCGGTCGAGGCCATTCCGGTGCGAATTCCGCTGAAGCCGGAATGCCGCATGATTTCTGCTCTGGGGCGGCATGATGTGTCAGATTTCGTGCTGGTGCGGCTGACCACTGACACAGGCGTTATAGGAGTTGGTGAGGCGACCGTGACTCCCCGATGGAGCGGTGAGACGGTGTGGGGCGCGGAGGCCATCATTCGGTGCTTCCTGGCGCCGGCTGTGCTGGGATCTGACCCGGCTGAACCCGAGACGATCGCGGGGCGGATGGATGCCGTCGCGGTTGACAACTGGTTTGCCAAAGCGGCCGTGGAAATGGCATGCTGGGATGCCGTGGGCAGGGCCACCGGGAAGCCCGTGTACGAGCTGCTGGGCGGCGCAGTGCGGTCCCTCACCATTCGCAATCGCTTTTCACTGGGTGCCTATGAACCCGAAGTCGCGGCGGCGCGGGCGGCCGCGCGCGTCGCAGCCGGATTTACCACGATCAAGGTGAAGGTCGGGACGGATCCGGAGAAGGACATCGCTCGTGTCCGGTCCGTGCGGGAGGCCATCGGCGGCAATACCGAACTGACGATTGATGCGAACGGGGGATGGAATTACGAGCAGGCCACTCATTGTCTGAGGCACCTGCAGGACTGTCAGATTGCGCTGGTCGAGCAGCCGCTGCCGCGAGGCAACTATGCCGACCTGAAGCGGCTGCGGCAGCAGCTGGGGATTCGAGTACTGGCTGACGAAAGCTGTTTTGATCTCGTCCATGCGCGCGAACTGATCGCGCAGGAATGCTGTGATGCGATCACGCTTTATCCCGGCAAACAGGGCGGATTGTTCCGGGCGCGGCAGATTGCTGCGCTGGCCGAGCAGCACGGGATTCCCTGCACCATCGGCTCGAATCTGGAATGGGATGTGGGTGCCGCGGCGATGATGCACTTCGTGGTCTCGACACCGATCGTGCAGATCGAAAGGATCCCGGGGGATTGCCTGGGACCCAGCTACCACGAGTTCTCGATCGCGCGAAATCCGCTGCAGATCATGGGACCATTCACCACGCTGTCCACCGGGGCCGGCCTGGGAATCGACGTCGACTGGGATGTCGTGGAACGGAACCGGATCGGCGTTTCGGGAGGGCGAAGCTTCTGCTGAGACGCGGCAAACATGCAGCGTTGCCATCGTGGGGGCTCGGCAACCGCCTCGCCCTCCCGTATTCAGACAGCTCCCAGGCGACTGCTGCCAGCGAAGGAACTGACCAGGGCACGGCCGGACCGATGTTTCTGGCCGGCCCCCGCGTCCGCGCCGGCCTGATTGGCGCGCGCCCGAACCTCGATGATCTTTCGGATGGCGATCTGAGACACCACACGGATTTCCGCCAGGTCTATACTGCCGTGCTCGAGCACCGGCTGCGACGCGGCAGTCAGACCGTGCTGCAGGGCCAGTTCCGGCCGATCGCGGCGATTTCGGCAACGTAAGAACCGGAAAACAAACCAGCACGCCTCAAAAAACCGGGACTGCCTGCCGCCCGAGTTCGTCCACCCTGCAGAAAACGTTCCGCGACGGCGCCTGTCCCGGTCCTGTGGCAATCAACTTGCTCCCGGTACCGCAAGAAGAGAAGTCGCGGCGAGCACGTAGTCCTGTTGTATCGCCGCCAGGATGAGTTTCCTGGATTCTGTGGCCGACAGTCCGGCTAACCCGGCAACCCGGGTTGCCTCCGCCGCCAGCGTCTCGTCCTTAATGCATTCCTGAAACCAGCGGTTGTAGTCGCCGTTGTAGAGGTGAAAGTTCCAGGTTGCGTCGCCAACGCCCTCAGCCAGCTGGCAGAAAAGAATCAGATTTTGTGCTCGCAGGTTGAGGCTGCCATCGGCTCCCCTGAAATAGAAGCTCCGCTCAGGCGGCAACTGGCCTTCCGCGTATTTCCGGCGATGTCTCTCATGTTCACGGCGACTCCTGATGGCGCGACATCGTTTCACGGGGAGAGCGGTCTTCGTCTGCCACAGGTAAACTTCACCAGTCGCCAGCTGCGGGGAAGGAAGGCGTGGTGCATCGACCTGGATTGCCGCAGCAAAATTCTGAGCGACCTGATCTGCATCGTGTCCGACGAAGGCGACCATTTCGACCTGATTCAGCAGAGAAACCGGCAATAAGTCTGGCTGGACCGCGATGAGGACCACATTCATCAGATTCTCGGGCAGCAACTCCGATGGTGGCAGCCAGTTGGCAGGCATCAAATGATGCGCCTCATCGAGAATCAACCAATGTGGCCTGCCAGTTTTTGCTCGCAACTGCATGAGTTCCGCGAGCAGCTGCAGGAAAAAGGGCGGACGATCGGGAATTGGCACTCCTGTGAGGCAGACGACGACACTCGCATCGGGTTGCTCCAGAACATGGATCGCCTCGTCGATCTGAGGCGTGGCATTGGGACCGCCCAGGACAACTGCTCCTTCGAATGATTCATAGTCTCCTTCCGGATCGACGATGCAGAACTGGTACCCCTGGGCAGCAATCGAATCGACAATCTGATTTGCCAGCGTCGACTTTCCACTTCCCGAAGAACCACAAACCAGGATCGGCCCGCCAAAAGGAGGCAGACACAATTCTCCACTTTCTGTGGTGGCGATCGGAAGTTTGTGACGCATGGATACCAATTCGAATGACTGCAGATCGTCTGACAGAATTCGATCAATCAGTAACTCCACACCCATACCGTGATCTGCCGTCAGAACCATTTCAACAGAGTCCTTAACGGCAGGCAGAGCGTTCGACACCGCGGCAGAAAACTCACACACCTGGAGGAAGGAATGATCGTTTTCAGCGTCGCCCACACCCACCGTGTTGTGCCGGGAGAGCTTCATTTCCTGTAAAGCCTGTTCCAGCCCGAAGGCTTTATTCACGCCCGCCGGCAGGACCATCACGGCGCCTTTGTTGAACACAATCTGCAGCTCCAGTCCGAGATTGTGAATCGTATCAAGAACAACATTCTCGAACGGGCTCCAGGTCGCGACCACGCACCGGCCAACTGAGACGGGATTGACACCGCGACTCACAAGAGTGTCTGCAAGCTTTTGTGAGGCGGGACTACCGATCAGGATTTCCCTGCCGGTCGATGGCTCATACAGCAGCCCGCCATTTTCAGCCACGACCCAGTGAAACAGGCTCATGTCAGAAAAGACTGACTTCAACTCAGGCAGTTCGCGCCCTGTTACCAGGATCAGTCGTCGACCCGACGCAGCAAATCGCTGCAAGGCTGCAATCGTTGCAGCGGATACGTTGCCGTTAAACGCCAGTGTTCCGTCGTAGTCGGTTGCCAGTACCTGATATCGCATCAGACCACGCCATTGTCAAAATGTCAGTGCCTGGAACGATCCACCGTGAAGCCATGCTGAAGTCGGATCCACTCGCC
>SYLK01000391.1 GCA_005809115.1 Planctomyces sp.
TCGCGGCTTCGTTCAAGCGATCTGCCGAGGAGAGCACCGAGCGGAAGGCCGATCCAGAGCCTGTCTCCGTGGTATCCCGGACCGGAATCAACCGCCCTGCAGTCGCTGCTGCTGCCGGGATTCGCCTGCCTGCTGATCGTCGTCGACTGGATCATCCGCCGCACGTACACTACGCTCCGGTCGTCGCCGATCTGAACCTGTCGTTTCGTGACCGGAGTTTCCCGGGTGATTTCATGGCATGCACAGCTGTCGGAATGGATCCGGACCGCCTGCGGGATGGAAGTGGCCTGCCCAAAGCCGGGCAACGTCGGGCCGCAGCAGCCTTTCAGTCATGCCACGGCCGAGGACTTTCTGCGCTCGGCGGATGCCGTGGCACCAGTGCTTTCCCACGCGGAACGGCAGCCCCTGGGACAGACGATCCTGCAGGCCGTTCAGGCCACGCGCTCAGTGGTCTCACATAATACCAATCTGGGGATCATTCTGCTGACGGCACCTCTCGCGGCTGTCCCGCCGGAACAATCACTGGTCGCGGGTATCACGCGCGTGCTCGATAGCCTGACGGTTGAAGACAGCCGTCTCGTCTACCAGGCAATTCTTCTCGCCGAACCTGGTGGACTGGGTACCGCCGACCAGCAGGATCTGCATTGTCAGCCAACCGTCAGTCTCCGTGAGTGCATGCGACTGGCAGCCGACCGCGATATGATCGCCCGGCAGTATGCCAACGAATTCCAGGAGGTTCTCTGCCTGGGTGTCGATCTGCTACGCGAATCCCGGCAGGTGACCGCATCACAGTCACAGCAGATTACCTGGGTCGCCCTGAAGTATCTGGCAGAATTCGGAGACAGTCTGGTGGCCCGCCGGTGTGGCAGAGAGGTGTCGGCGAAGGTACGAACCCTGGCGGCTCAGGTTCTGGCCGACGGCTGGCCCGCGAGCCAGGAGTCCCGCGTGCGACTCGAGCAGTTTGATCAGTTCCTGCGGGCGGATGGCCACCGCCGAAATCCGGGAACCACCGCGGATCTGATCGCCGCACTGCTGTTCTCCGCACTCCGCGAAGGCTGGCTTGTTCCCGAGGATGACTGGTGGAAAATTGACGGGAAACATGCGTGAACACGGCTTCCGAATCCCGCCGTTCTGTGCGTGTGACGAGGGACACTCTGGTGTTCAGTGCGGCGCACTGCATTACGTGCCGGGTCAGAGTAACGGTCACTGCGCCCGTGCGACTGAGCCGCTGCAGACCGGACGGGCAATGGTATTCTGCAAACGTGACCGATCGATCATTTCACGCAGGTTGATGCTGCACGACTGAGGATCCGGGGCGGAAACTCAACTCCGCCCCGGATTCCCATGCACGAGGTGAATACAGAACCTGCTGTCTCACCCGGGACTGCTGCTGGAAACAGCGTGTTCACCAGCGGTTGTGATGTCCGTCGCCCCGGCCCGCTCGAAGATTTCTTTAGCGCGAGCCGTCTCAACACTGTCGTCGGAATGGACAGAGACGAGCGAACCCCCAGATCTTACCTTGCCTTCATACTGCGTGGCTTCGAACTCCGGCATTCCCATGCCAATGAGTGCGCCGGTGAGTCCGCCCACCGTCCCGCCGATTGCAGCCCCGCCGAGTGCAGCCATGATGGGACCGGCTGCGATAAACGGTCCGACGCCGGGACTTGCCAGCGCTCCGATTCCGACCAGCCATCCCAGGGCACCTCCCAGCGCAGCTCCGGTTCCAGCTCCGGTCACTGCTCCTTCCGGAGCCTTCGTGTTGTGCTCATGCGCGAAGTCACGCGTTCCTTTCTTATCCGCCATGAGCACGGAAATGTCGTTGCTCGAGAAACCAGCCACTCGCAGGTTGTTGATAATGGTGTCGGTCTGGGAGGGAGATGCAATGCAGAAGACAGAAATTGACATGATTCAGATCCTGTAAAATGGTTCGCAGGTGTAACCGAAAAGGCATGAAATGAGGTGTCACGGGGTGACTTCCAGCTGACTCTCGACATTACCGGGACCAGCAACCGATGCGGCGATCACTTCAATGCTGCGTTTCTCGTCTGCCGTCGCCACCGGACCACGCAGGGTCACCTTGTTGTTCTGCGTGATAATTTTCACATTCTGGGCGTTTACAGACATTTTGGTGTCCACCACGCGCGAGCGGATCTCGGCGGTCATGGCGATATCAGCAGCGTTCTCGTTCTGATCAAAGGGAGTTTTTTTCCCTCCGTCACGGTCGCGGATATTGACGCCCGTGTTTGCGGGGTCCAGCCGCTCGGCTGCTGTGTCAGCCGGATCAGGGTTGACCGGACGGTTCGCCGTGAATGTCGTGTCGGGTGTCGAAATTGTGTTCGCGCTTTGCGGACTCTTCTGTCCACACCCGGCCAACATGCTGCACAGGGTCAGATAAAGGATACGTTTCATTCGCAGATCTCCTTTGAGTTAGTGTTGGTTGCCCGCGAATGATGCGGGCGTGACGGGATGCAACATGCACCCGGCATCGTCTTCTCACCGGCTTGTCAGCTGCAGCACCTGCTGACTTTGCACCAGTTGCCTGTACTGCGCTGGCTCAGGACGCTTCATCTTCGTGTCCCGTTGAATCCACAAAGCCGCTTCACTCCTTCAATTCCAGGGCGAAGTCGTCGAGCGACTTTTCCACCTGCTCTCTGGCATATCCGTATCGCTCCTGCAGGATGCCGGCAAACTGTTCCCGCCGGCCGGCGATCGTGGTCAGATCGTCGTCAGTCAGCTTGCCCCACTTCTGCCGGACCTTTCCCGATACGTATTTCCAATTGCCCTGAATCTGGTCCCAATTCATATTCGGTTCTCCCTGTGAAGCTGGCGCACTGTCAGTGCTCTGCATCACCCGCACCCTGCGGGCAATAAAAAAAGCCAATGCAATGAACCCCATGAAGGAGTCCATCACATCGGCTTACTCACTATTGCGCCAACCGACCAGGGCCGGAGTGCGCTCTATTTAGTCGTCCGAAAGTACTAACGAATCAGTCTGCTGACTGATTTCCTGCTGCCCATGATATTTTAGCAGGCATCGGCGAAAGTGCAATAAGGTATTCATGAAGTTTCGTACTGAATCCGGAGATATCGCTGGATGGATTCGGTAAGAGCACGTGACGACTGCTCTCAGTCAGTGCGTGCCACAAAATCATATTCCGGGTTACGGTGATCGAAGTCCGCCTCGTTGAGTGATGTGCTTGTGTCGATCGAGTCGTATCCGTATTTTTCCACGAGCGGGCGGTCTCCGTCTTCGCCCCAGCTGAAGTTTTCAACCAGCAGCAGCAGTCCACTCTTCGTCTCGAAGCGATAGTGAGCTGCAGAGTATTCTTCGCAGACAGTCTGGTTCGGAAAACGAACGGCATATTCCCTGTATTCGTTCTCCGGGACAGAGGTCAGCGATGTACTGCATTCCACGCTTTGTCCTCGATGCATTCTGTTCTGATAAAACGACTGCACTCGTTCTGTGAGTTTCAGCAGACCGACTTCTGTGACAGGATACCGACCTGACTGCTTCGCAAGCCGACTGTCCGGATCAAGCCTCCAGGGTCGCCTGAAAGCTGCCAGCCCGCCGGGGGGACGTACCAGAACTTTTGCGTCATTTTGACCGCCGACAAAAAGTGCCTCCTGTGAATTCGAACGCCAGTACATATAGACGCTGAATGGGTTCGGGCGAA
>SYLK01000392.1 GCA_005809115.1 Planctomyces sp.
AACATGCTGTTGTTCAGGGCAAAGGCACCGACAACGGAGAAGACTACTACGGCCGTCAGAATAAACCGGCGGGGCAGACGCAGCAGCCAGCCACAGGCCCGGATTCCCAGATACCCCGCCGGGAGCAGCAGCAGCTGAGTGATAAGAGCGATCAGAAATATCATCGACACCTGATCCCGGTCTTCTTCAAACAGCTGCGGACCGGGAGTGATGTCGTACATCAGCATGGCCCCCAGCACGATGGCCGTGATGGCGTCCCCCGGGACACCGAATACCAGCGCCGGGATCCAGGCACCCGCCACCGCCGCATTGTTCGCACTGGTCGGAGCCACAACACCAGCGATCGCCCCGCTGCCAAAAGACTCAGAATCCCGCGAGGTTCTCTTCGCCAGTCCGTATGCCGCCCATGCCGCCACGTCCGCGCCAGCTCCCGGCAGTGCCCCAATTACCGTGCCGGTCAGACTGGACGCCAGCACCGTCCATTTGTATCGCCAGACTGTCAGCAGTGACTCCTTCCCGCTGACGATTTCCGAACCGTCAATGCCCGGAGCGGACCACGAGGCGCCTGCTCGTACATTCCGCAGGACTTCAGCAATCCCGAACAGTCCGATCATCACCGGAATGAAATTGAAACCACCCAGGAGATCCGCACTGCCCAGTTCCTCCATCAGCGGATAGCGGGGTACGCCGGTGATGGCGTCCATGCCCACTGTGGAGATCAGTACGCCCAGCATCGCCGCCAGCATTCCTCGGATGGCGTTTCCCTGGCACACGAGGGCGCTCATGCTCAGTCCCAGAACACCCAGCCAGAAGTACTCGAAATCACTGAACTGCAGTGCAAATCCCGCCAGCGGCTGTGCCACCAGCATCAGCAGGGCCACACCCACCAGTCCGCCGATACACGAGCAGATCAGGTCCAGCATCAGCGCAAATCCCCCGCGTCCCTTGAGCGCCATGGCATGTCCGTCCAGCGTTGCGGCAGCAGAAGCCGGTGTCCCCGGAATCCGGAGCCAGGTGGCCGGGATGTCGCCGGCAAAGATCGCCGTGAAACTCACGCCGATGATCATCGCCAGACCGACGTTGGGATTCGGAAACTGAAAACTGATCGGCACAATCAGGGCCACGGCCATCGTCGCGGTCAGTCCCGGCGTGGCGCCGACGAATATTCCAAAGGCGATGGAACACAGCCACGGAATCAGCACCGTCGGTGTCAGAAGTTGTTCGATCAAGGCAGCACCAGTCCTCGGTTCGGTTCGGTTCGCGGCAGCGCTGTCAGACGGACCGTCCCATGACTCCAGCGGGCAGCTGAACGCGAAAGATAACGACGAATAACACCCAGACGAACAGTACAATCACGGCAGCACCGAAGGCCGCCCTGGACCAGCGGGCACCAAACCGACGCGCGAGCAGTGTGGCAAAGATCAGTGTGGCCGCGGCGAATCCCAGACGTGGAATCAGGCTGACATAGGCAACCATGATCGCCACGACCAGCAGCACGTCGTTTCCCGTCCCCGCCACGGCTGCTGCACTTGCCGAAGTTTCCCGGTCCGGAGCGACGTCCCGCACCTCACCCGGATCACAGTCAGTCTGTCGGTGAATGGCCAGCGCACCTCCGGCGCCCGTGTTTCGGCTGCGACGCCTGTTCAGCCACTCAATGCCGCCACCGACTACCAGCCCAAGCGACAGCAGCAGCGGCAGTGCCAGCGGACCGGGGTCATTGTTGCCGGTGAGACCATTGTGGTAGCCGGAGAACCGCACAACTTCATTCCACTGCTCATCCTGCTGCCGCAGAAATTCCCGGAATTCAGCAGGCTCCCGCACCCGGATCGCGAACCCATTCTTCGCCATGAACTTCCGGAAGTCTGCTCCCCCGGCAATCTTCAGGCAGGTCTCCTTCAGAGAATTCAGGATCTCGGGTGGAGTCCCCCGGGGCAGTGCCAGACCACGCCAGGCCACCGCCACCCAGTCGATTCCCTGTTCACGCACTGTCGGGATGTTCGGAAAGTCGGCGAGGCGTTCCTCGGACATCACGGCCAGCACCCGCAGGCTTCCGCCGGCGACCTGTGCCGCGGCCTCCGGCAGACTGCAGCAGACCGCATCCAGATGTCCGCCCATCAGCTCCACCAGCGAGGGTGCCGACCCCTGATGCGGTACCCAGATCACCGAGTCCAGCGGCAGGTCCGCCGCGCGCTGCAAACCAGCACGTGCCAGATCCCAGGCTCCGCCCGTGGCGGTTCCGGACATCCGGATTTCTCCCGGCCGCTGACGGATCTCCCGCATGAATTCGGCCAGATTCTGCCACGGCGCGTCCTGTCGGACAAAGAGTGCCGCCGGGTCGGCGTTCATCTGCAACAGGCAGTCGTAATCCTCGAACGTCAGTCGCGACACTTTCATGCGGTGCATGGTGCAGAGTTCAAACGTGATGATCGTCAGCGTGGAGCCGTCCGGCCGGGCGTGCGCACCAGCAAAATGACCAATCGCGCCCGAACCGCCCGTGCGGTTGACCACAACCACGGCCTGACCAGTCTCCCGCTGCAGGGCGTCCGCCCAGAATCGTGCCACCCGGTCGGTTCCTCCGCCGGGTGACCAGGGGCAGATGATCGTCATGGTCCGCTGCGTTGAACTCGTTCCGCCACATCCGAGGATCAGCGTCAGCCACAGAACGACGCACAACGTCTGTCGGCGGCGGCACGGCCGGACCGACTCCGTCAAAGAAATCGAAGGGCCCGGCGGCGTGTAACGGCCCGGCGTCATGCAACGGCCCGGCGTCTTCAGGAGCCCTGGAGGCAGAGGCAGAGGCAGACGGCTGTGACTTTTCATCAGGGTTCCCGGTGAAGGACCAGATTCAGACATGCCGGATCGTGACACAGGTCATCGGCCGATTCTGCGCGACGAACTTCGCGGCAGGACGGCTGACACAGTCAAGCTGTGAGAGTATAAGTGTCGGCTGGTCTGGATGTCACAAAACGTGCGGGCTGTATCGCAAATCCGCCAAAAAACGTCGCAGTCCGGAATTCGGTTGCTGTCGGATGGGCCGTCAGTGCGGCCTGCCGCGAGCCGGGACCGCCTGCCGCGGGGGCCGGAACCGGGGAATCCGCGGTCAGCTTGCAGCACATCGCGCCTGTGCTATCATTTCGAGCGGGCAGGCAGAGTAGTCGTGGTTGTGGCGGAGTATTCAGGCAGGCTGAGCTTCAGGGAGGTTCTCAATGTCGCACAAACACCCCGGCAAACCGCATCAGCATGGTGCCAGTTCGGATGTTGCCCGCCGCCTGCTCGCAAAAGGGAATGTCAAGGACGCGCTGAAGGAAGCCCGCTCGTGCTGCCGCGCCGGTGAGACAGCGGAGAATCGGCAGCTGCTGGAGGAGATCTACCTCGCCAGGGTTCAGCAGTTGCAGCGGTTTGGCCAGATGGAAGAAGCGAAGGCCGTCTTTTCCGACCTCCAGAAGTTCGGCCCCCGGAATGCCCAGGTGCGACAGGCCATGGATCGCATGCGGGTCCTGCTGGGTGACACCGGCGGAGCAGCCTGTATGCTGCTGGAGTCCACTCCGGAACTTCTGTTTGAAATTGCTGATCAGGCGATCCTCAATAGCCGCCTCACGGTACCGAAATACGGCGATCTGCCGGTTCAGGTTGCTGCCGTTCGCGATGCTCTCGCCGCGGTGTCACGCGGCGACGATGTTCAGGCACGCGAACTGCTGGGCGCCATTTCTCGCAGTTCTCCACTGGCAGACTGGAAGCTGTTTGTTCGCGGACTCGAGGCGTTCTATGGCCGAGATGACGAGAGGCTGGAAGCAAACTGGTCACGGCTCGACAGCAGACGACCAGCCAGCCGCATCGCCCGGACACTGAAAGCCGCAGCGCAGCAGCCACCATCTGGCGTCGCAGCGGCAGCCGAGGATCCTCAGATCGCGGACGGGCTGCTGCGATTGTCCTCGAATTCCCCGTCCAGCGGGTTCATCAATGCCCTGAAGGAACTGATGCAACACTGGGATAGAGCGGATCGAGAGCAGTTGATTGAGAGCTACCGACAGCTGAAGCAGGCCTACGGTCGTTCACACGCCACGCAGATCCGACAGATTGTCGACTTTTTCTGGAAGTCGGCCGTTCGCGGTCAGGCTGGCAGGCTGCTCAGGCGGCTGATGGCCATCGGGCCTGCGCCGGACCTTGACCCGAACTGGAATCGGGTGCGTGCGCTGTTTGAGGAGCAGAGAAGCGGAGAGGTTGACATGGATGTCCTGCGTCCGGCATGGCTGGCGTATCTGGAGGATCTCGCCCAGGTGCAGTGCCTGTCTGACGGAGACCGCCGGATTGCCCGAGCACTGGTGCTGAGACGCCTCGCACGGCACTGCCGTCTGGCAGGTGAGTATTTCAACTCCGTTCAGGATGAGGACGACAACGACGGGATTGAGATCAGCGGCAACCAGGAGATCCGGGATGCCATCGAGTATTACCAGGACAGCATCGCTGCCTGGCCACAACTGGAGACCAGCGCTCTGGAACTGGCCGATGTCTTCGAGTCCACTGGCGACTCCGACTCCGCTGTGGCCGTGATGGTACGACTGGCGGAGCAGAATCCGGATCAGTTTGAGGCAGCCAGCTGGCTCAGCCGTTACTTCCTGGCGCAGGGCGATCCAGGCAAGGCGGAACCGTTCGTTTCCACCGTG
>SYLK01000393.1 GCA_005809115.1 Planctomyces sp.
GCACGTTTTCACGCTCGGCCTGAACCTGGGTAATCCACCATCGTGGTCTCGCCGACCCTGGAGAGGAGACGAATTTCCATGAGTACTCTGATGTCGCAGCCAGTGACCACAGAACAGCTGCTGGCGATGCCGGATGATGGTGTTGACCGGGAATTGATCCGTGGTCAGCTGAAGGAGACTCTGGTGACGAAGCGGAATCGTTTTCACAGTCTGGCAGTTGCCAGGTTGACCTGGCTGTTGCAGAAATGGGTTGAAGAAGATGCCGGTTTCCGGGGAGAGGTTCACAGCGGAGATGTCGGTACAATTCTGCGGCGGAATCCCGATACGACCGTCGGGATCGATGTCGCTCTGTTCTCCGCGGACGTGATCGCCAGGCAGACCGACAGTACCACACTGATCGAAGGCGTTCCGTTGCTGGCGGCAGAAGTTCTGTCACCGACGGACCGACATGAAGATGTGCGAGACAAGGTTCTGGAGTACCTGGCTGCGGGAGTCGGAATGGTGTGGATTGTGGACCCGTATTTTCAGACGGTCCAGGTCCATCAAGCCGCTGTCCCGCCGGAAACATTCAATCGAGATCACGATGTCAGCGGAGGTGACGTGCTGCCGGGTCTGACGATCGCCGTGGCCGACATCTTTCAGCGAGCAGCTGGAAACTCCTGATTCGGCCGAGTCTTCGAACACAACGGCTGGATTCCGTGAGGTGACTCCCCGGTCAGGAACCAGCAGGGGATCCTGTTCCTGTCGTTGCGGAAGGCATGCAGGTGCCGGGATTCAAAAAAATTCCGGCGATCGGGCTTAAGTTCTTGAGACGACTCCGCGGAAGCTGCAGAATGGGATCCTGTGAGCCCCGGAGACGATTCCAGACTTTTGTCATGGCGGCTCGGCAGCAGCCGAGCCCTCCCGGGATTCAGACAGACTTCAGCCGAGTTTTTCGGAGTACGGTCATGACCCTGCCCAAACGCTTCAACCAGTCTGAATCAGAGATTCTGCCGGCCGAAATGCTGGAACTGGAACAACTGATTTCGCAGATGCAGGGACACGACAAGGCGGCATTGCAGCTCGCATGGCAACGTGTGGCGGATTCATTTCAACGCCGACGCCGGATTCTGAACCTGGTACAGGAAGCACTCTCACAACTGCGACTCGACGTCAAGTACCTGATGTTCGACCTCGAAACCACGCGTCGAGAACGCGATCACCTGCAGTCGCAACTGGAAGAAGGCACAGGATACTGAACATTCGCTACTGAACTTTCAGCAGTTCGACCAGAAAGTGGAGTGTCGCATTGGGCGGGATCGTGCCGCCAGAGCCTTCGGCACCATACCCCAGCTCCGACGGAACCTGCAGCTCAATCATGCCCCCTTCGCCCACCAGCTGCAAACCCTCTGTCCACGCACGAATCACACCGGTCAGAGGGAAACTCGTGGATTCACCGCGACGGTAGGAACTGTCGAACTCTGTGCCATTGTCCAGCCAGCCGCGATAATGGACTGTGACTGAGTCGGTGGCTGTCGGCTTTCGTCCGTCCGACTTTCGCAGAATACGATACTCCAGACCACTCGGCGTTTTGGTGAATTCTGCTGGCGCATCGGCATCCTTCTGACCGGGTGCGTTTCCGGCCGAAGACTGCGCCGGTGCCGACCCACCGGCTCCGGCGGTGTCCGCAGGCTGCCTGTCGGTCAGCACGGGAGGCAGTTCCCCGGGTTTCGGTCCCGGATCGGCGCAGCCGACCATCAAGGCGAGGCCCCAGACGGCAGAAATCAGAATTCTCAAACTACCCGATCGCATTCACAGTTCCCCCCGGAAAAATTCTCTGCGCAGACGCTTTACGGCAGTGTAGCGAATGAGGCGAAAGCTGTCAGGGAATCGTCCGGTCTAACGGATTTTTGTGACCTGCAGCAGGTTTTCAATTCGATGATCCGGATACATTCGCCGGGCTGCGGTTGTGGCGACCTGTTTGGCATACCACGAACCCGCTCGGCCCGTCAGTGCGACTGACGAGAAGCCGACATCGACATGCAGTTCCTGCACAACATCACCGGCCAGCTGATGGATGAGATCCATGCAGCGGTCAGTCTCCGGACTGCTCCTGGGCTGGGTTCGCATCGGAATCCTTTCTCCATGAAGCGTGCAGGCGGGACAAGGTGAATCAAGGCGGGCAGAGCCCGGCGGGCAGTTGCTGTGCCCGCACGCGCCATTGAGCTTACCCAATCAAATTTCCGTTGTGCAGCTCAGAATCGACATTTTCCGCCTGACTGATTCATTTTCTGACCATTGGCGGGATGGTCTGGAGGGTTTGAGTAATTCCGGTGATCTGTGTCGCGCGGCGTGATGCATCGCTGTCAGACGGAACAGCCGTTCGCAGGTCTGCCGTTACCGGAGTGCACGGGGCCAGATCGCGAACGCTGCCCAGGTCCAGAGCAGTCCGGCGGTCCATCCGGCGAGGACGTCCGTGGGAAAGTGGACTCCCATGAAAACTCGGCTGATACCGACACTGAACGCCAGCAGGAGGGGCAGCAGCGTGAGCAGTCGGCGGATGGCGGGGTGGTCTGAGTGCTGTGACAGCATCACTCCGATGGTGAGCCAAGTGATGGCGGACATCATGGAGTGGGTGCTGGGAAAGCTGCTGGTTTCGACATGGGAGAGGTGGGGAACGATGGCCGGGCGATCGCGACCGACGGTTTTCTTCATCAGCATGCTGCAGAGATACCCACCGATCGTGGTCATCAGAAAGAAGCGGCAGTGTGATGGTCCGTTCTGCAGTCGCTGAAAAAAGGCAAATGCCACGATGGTGACAGTCAGAACTGCATATCCTCCGAGCGCAGTGAAATCGCGCATGACTTCTTTGAGTGCCAGGGGGCCGATCATCTGCTCATGATCCCGGGGGTCGCGCAGCAGAAACACGATCTGGTGGTCCAGGTCCTCTGCACTGTCGCGCAGGCGCGTGGCGAGGACTTCGAAGGCGCCCCAGGTGATGACGACCACGGTGAGGGCCACGGGCAGTGCTCGGGGAATCGTGGCGGCATCAAAACGGTCCAGCCGCTGCAGATGAGCGTTGTCTGTTTCAGCGTTCCGGGGCATGGGGATTTTCCTCGGGAGAGCGCTGAGCTGATCGGCGAGCGCGCAGTTCAGTCAGAGTTTCCAGGAATTCAGATTCCCGTCCGCGTGGCACAGGACGGTAGTATTGCCGGTCGACGCCCAGATAGTCCTGGGGCACCCAGCCGCCGGGCGCATCATGCGGATACCTGTACCCGCTGCCGTGGCCCAGTTGCTCGGCCCCGCGATAGTGGCCGTCACGGAGATGCATGGGCACAGGCAGAACGGTATTGGAGCGAATATCAGCCATGGCTGCGTCAATCGCCGCGTATGCGGCATTTGACTTGGGTGCGCAGGCCAGATACGTGACGGCCTGTGCCAGATTGATGCGACATTCCGGCATGCCGATGGATTCCGTGGCATGGAATGCGGCTGTGGCGATGAGCAGTGCCTGGGGGTCGGCATTGCCGATGTCTTCGGATGCCGCAATCACAAGACGTCTTGCGATGAATCGCGGATCTTCGCCCGCGACAAGCATCCTGGCCAGCCAGTAAAGTGCGGCATCGGGATCGCTGCCGCGAATGCTTTTGATGAACGCGCTGATGACGTCGTAATGGTCGTCACCCGCGGCGTCGAATCGGACAACGCGTTTCTGCAGAGATTCTTCGGCCACGTTTCGGTCCACGGTGCGAGTCGTCTCTGCAACGCTGAGGACGGCGATTTCCAGTGCCGTCAATGCGCGGCGCGCGTCGCCGTCGCATAAATGGGCGAACAGTTCCAGCGCTTCGTCTGATACCGCGACCTTCCTGTCGGCCAGGCCGAAGTGCGGATCGTCGAGCGCCCTGCGCAGAACCTGCAGAATGTCCGCCAGATCCAGTTCGCGGAATTCAAACACCTGGCTGCGACTGATCAGCGGAGCGACCAGAGAAAAGAAGGGGTTGGCCGTTGTGGCACCGATCAGGGAGATCGTGCCGTTCTCGACATGTGGCAGCAGGATGTCCTGCTGACTGCGACTGAAGCGGTGCAGTTCATCGATAAACACGATCGTCTGCGTCCCCTCAACCGACAGTCTCTGCTCAGCCCCCTGCAGCAGATCGCGGACTTCCCTGACGCCATCCATTGTGGCATTGAGTCGTTCAAAGCGTCGGCGAGTCTGTACGGCAATCAACTCGGCCAGGGAAGTTTTTCCGGTTCCCGGCGGGCCGTAAAAAATCATCGAACCGATCCGGTCGGCATCGAGCATGCGGCGGAGCAGCCTGCCATCCCCCAGAATATGCTGCTGACCGACGAAGTCACTCAGCTGGCGCGGGCGCATCCGCGCCGCCAGTGGCCGTGCCCGCTCCCGATTCTGCCGTTCTGCCGCCGCAAACAGACTCATGCCGTGTTCTTGCCTCAGAAAGCCGCGTGATTTATTTCACCAGCACCGCATTCTCGACAACTTTCCCCGTTTTTCAGCGAATCCGGGACCATTTTTGATGGCACAAACCGGGAAAAACCGGCAGAATCGAAGAATCGTGACCCAGGGTGGTTGCCGGCTGATATCTCGTACCGGACGGGTCGCCAGGGATTTCAATTCCTTGACAGGGCGGGATTCTTCACATGACTGCCGTACTGCATCCACTGGGCCCGGGCCGGCAGATTTTGATCGACCGCGCCGTGGTGCTGGTCGGCCGAAGTCCGGAGTGTGATGCTGTGCTGGATGTCAGCTCACGAATCTCCCGCATGCATTGTGCTCTGGTTCAGGCCGATCATGCCTACTACATCCGTGATCTGGCAAGTATGAACGGAGTCTGGGTGAATGGCCAGCGTGTGAATCAGGAATGCCGGCTGACGCAGGGAGCGACCATCTCGATTGGCGATCTCTTGTTTCGCTTCTACGAGAAAGTACCGGACGAGGGCCTTCCGGCGCCGCAGCTGCCAGACGTTAGACAGTCCCCGCCTGTGTCAGCTCAGGGCCGGCGCCGCCCGTTCCCTGTGCTGATTGACAAGACCGTCCGATCCGCCGAAGACGACGTGTTTGAAGTCGAGATTACCGACGACGAAGAGTTCTCCTCACCCGCTTCTCCGGCAGGGATCGGCGGGCAGGGACGCCACGTTCCGACGGTCGACGCCGAATTTTCGGATGAGTCAGAAGGGGCTGAGCTGATTCGTGAGGTTGACATCGTGCATGATGTCGAGATTATCGAATCCGTCGAGGAAATTGACGACGCGGAAATCACGGAACATCCACCGGACAGCGAAGATTCAGTCCTGATCCACGACGTGCAGGTTCTGGATGATCCTTCTGACGATGAGGAATTTCCTGAGGATCAGGTAAAATTCCGACGCCGTCGGCGGCGAAAGCGAAGCACCTGAAGAGCCTTGGACAGCCGAGCCTGGCGGTACCACCTGTCGACAACGGCTGGGTGGTGAGCACGGTACTTGCAGCAGGTCTCAGCAGTATTTGCAGCAGGTCTCAGCAGTGGTGGGCGAATTACGAACCCATGACAAAACCTGCGTGAGCCGTGAC
>SYLK01000394.1 GCA_005809115.1 Planctomyces sp.
CTGGACGTCCAGATGACTTACCGTTTTCGATATCGTGACCAGCTGCAGCGAAACGCGGTGCTTGACCTGGCCATTACGGACGAGACCAACCCGCGTTCGCTGGTGTACCAGATTGAACGCCTGGTGTCGCACGTCGATCGACTGCCCGGCGTGGAATCACGGCCGCTGAGGTCCGAAGACATGCGGCTGGTCATGCAGTGCGCTCATTCCGTGCGGATGCTGACGGCCGAGGATCTGGCTGCGCCGGTACCGTCGAATGTGATCCGCGCCCTCAGGGCCGTGGAGGAAGGGACCACCGCCCTGTCCGATACGCTGACACGCAAATATCTCGTCCACTCCGGCATTCCTCGTCAGATCACTGATCTGAGCGGAGAAACTCCATGAGATATCGGGTGACACACCGCACGACGTATCATGGCCGTCAGACGGTCTCCATTGGTCACAATCAGGCATGGCTTGAACCGCGGCCGGTGCCCTCGCAGCATCTGGAGTCGTTCAGTCTGACGATCTCGCCGGAACCCTCCATTCGCAGTCGCCGCACGGATTTCTTCGGCAATCCGGTCACCGCGTTTTCCTTCAACGAAGGGTATGAACAGCTGGAAGTCACTGCGACGACTCTGGTGACCGTCACGCCCCCGACAGAACACACCGTGTCGCAGGAACAGGCCTCGGAACCCTGGGAACAAGTCCTCCTGAGGACGCGCCAGCACGCGGACCGTGAATCGCGTGAGGCCTGTCAGTTCGTATGCGCCTCGCCCCGCGTCATGTGGTGCCGGGAGATGCAGAAATACGCCCGGCATTCGTTTTCTGCCGGGCGACCGATCCTGGAGGCCCTGCACGATCTGACGCAGAGAATTCACGAGGATTTCGTCTATGACTCCAGAGCGACAACAGTCACCACCCCGGTGCAGGAAGTCTTTCGTATCCGCCGCGGCGTCTGCCAGGATTTCGCCCATCTGCAGATCGCCCTGCTGCGTTCAATCGGCCTTCCCGCCAGGTACATCAGCGGCTATCTCCGGACCGTGTCGGCGGAGGGCGCACCCCGCCTGGTCGGAGCCGACGCTTCGCACGCGTGGCTGTCGGTCTGCTGCGGCCAGGCGGGCTGGGTGGATACCGATCCGACCAACAATCGCTTCATTTCCGACGACCACATTTGTCTCGCCTGGGGGCGCGACTACAGCGACGTGCCACCGCTGACGGGCGTGTTTATCGGGGGTGGTCAGCACCGCCTGAGGGTGGAAGTGGATGTCGTCCCGCTGCCGGTCGCCGGCCCGTCGTTCTGACGCGGCTGTTCGGAAATCGTGCCGAATTCGTTACCGGATGCTTTGACAAATGCCCTCATTCATCCTCGAATATCCGGTTGCCGGAGCGCCGCAAAGGTGGCGATCCGGCCAGCAGTTCGACGTGGTGAATTTTGCATGTTGAGGAGCATGTCTCTTGGCAGAATCTCAGCAGACTTTCTGGTTTCGGCACAGTGACGGCTTTGCCGTTGTGAAGTTCCCGCAGGAGTTGTCTCACGCGCACATGGAAGAGGTCCGTAATGCGGGCCTGAAGGCGATCGAGCATCTGTCGATGGTCAAGTCGCCGAAGTGCCTGGTGGACCTGTCCGCCCTCAGCTACATGGGCAGCTCGATGGTGGCGTCAATCGTCCGCATCTGGAAGACGGTGAAGGAGCAGGATGGACGGATGGTGGTGGTTGCGTCCAACGAACAGACCGTGGAAGTTCTGAAAGCGGCCGGGCTGGGCAAGGTGTGGACGATTGTCGGAACCACGGACGAGGGCATGCGTAACCTCGGTGTTTCCGCTGCATCATCCGTCAGCTCCGGCGAATTTCAGCCGCTCACGTATGTCGGGCCACCGGCAGTTGTCGCTGCCGCCGTCGTGCTGGCCGGGCGAGTTGTTCCCGGATTTCGTGATGCCCTCGTAAAAATGCGGATCGGAATTCCGCCCGAGTGGCTCCTGTTCATGCTGGGCGGTATGGCAGTGCTGGCCAGCGGGGTTTCCGTGTCGCGGGAACGCGGCCTGAAGCGGATCCTCTCCGGTCTGACTCTGGGGCTGAGCCTGATTGTGATCATGATCGCAATCGCCAGATCTCCGGGAAATGCCCCGCCCCCGGCTGCGCCAGCCGAATCCGCGGACCAGGAGAAGTCTGCAGAAGGAGCAGAGGCAGCTCCCCGGAAGAAATCCTCCGATCCGGCAGATCTGGCCAGACCCGCCGGAAACGTTTCAGGTCTTCCCGGGGATGTGGATTCTGACGCCGGACCCGCGGCGGATAAAGGTCCCGTACCCGGCACCGCTCCGGCTCCCGCAACAGCAGAATAATCCAGATCACAGCCGGCGTGCCTGTGCCAGCAGGCACGCCGTTTTCAAGCACCCCGCACCAGGCACCCCGCACCGCGAATCAGGAGTGAAGCATGACCGATTCAGGCAAAGCAGCTTACCTGGATGTCCGCAACGAGGCCCTGCGGGACGAGCTGTCAGAACTGCTCGATGTGATCGGGCCCGGACAGCTGTGTGACGTCCTGCTGGAGCGCGCGTTCCAGCTGCATGCCACAGACATCCACCTTGACCCCACACCATCAGGCCTGCGCATTCGGATGCGGATCGACGGTCTGCTGCAGGACATTATCCGGATCCCCCAGGCCGCCACCAGCCACATGATTTCCCGGCTGAAACTGATGGCAGGCATGGATATTACGGAACGGCGATTCGCGCAGGATGGGCATATTTCTCAGGCTCTCCTGAAGGAGCCGCGCGATGTGCGTGTGGGCAGCGGGCCGACGATTCACGGCGAGCGCGTGGTTCTGCGGCTGATGCCCGACGACAAGAGCTTCACCAGTCTGGATGAACTGGGATTTGAAGTCGACCAGCTGCAGACGCTGCGACGCTGTCTGGCGGCACCGTACGGCCTGATTCTCGTCGTGGGGCCTGTCGGCTGCGGCAAGAGCACCTCGGTCTATTCCTTCATTCGGGAAATCAACGATCCCCAGAAGAGCGTCGTCACAATCGAAGACCCCGTCGAACGGCGGATGGATAACATTACCCAGATTCAGGTCGAGCCAAAGATCGACTTCCATTTCGCCGACGCGCTTCGCTGCGTGCTGCGGCAGGATCCGAACGTGATGGTGGTGGGCGAGATTCGTGACGCGGAAACTGCGCGAATCGCCTGTCGGTCGGCACTGACCGGGGTGCTTGTGCTCAGTACACTCCACGCCAGCAATACCGCCTCAGCCGTGGATGTCCTGGAAGGATTCGGAGTGCCCCGCATGGTCATTGCCGAATCTCTGCGGTGTATCATGTCGCAGCGACTGATCCTGAATGTCTGCACCCGGCACCGCGAATCCTATCAGCCGGACGAAGCGACCTGTCGCATGCTGGAGATCGATCCCGCCCGCGCGCAGTCCGTGCGACTGGTGCGCGGGATTCCGGCCGACACAAACTTCCACACCGGTTTCGCGGGACGGTCCGGCGTCTTCGAAATCATGGAAGTGAACGACCCGGTACGTACTGGCATCCTGCGGAACGCCGCCGCCAGTGAGCTGATCGAGACTGCCCGGGCGAATGGAATGCAGACCCTTGCGGATTCCACACGCCGAAAAGTTCTCGCCGGTGTCACATCCGTCGATCAGCTGCATAAGACGATGCTGACGTATACCACCTGAGACATCCATCGTCCGGGTCGTGCATGGACGGCCGGCGCAACTGGCCACCGTCAGAGTCCTGGTTTGCATTCCGCGGGCTGGTGCGGTCAGCTCGGGCGGGTCAGTGCCGTCAGTTCAGGGAAGCAGGGGCATTGCCAGTACCGTCTGTGCGGGGCGGGCGGAGCACGCGCGAGGTGGTCCTGCGGAATTCCCCGGGTCCGGCGAACGCCACAGCTCCAGCCAGCCTTCCCAGCTGGTCGTGGAGGTGCTGAAGACGACCAGTTGTTTCTCAGTCGGCACCAGTCCGAATGCCGCCGCCTCGGCAGCCGGCAGAGGACGGATCACGGTCCGACGAGAAAGATCGGCGGTTATCTCACGCCGGAAGTCCGGATCCGGCCAGATCGTCAGTCCCCGCAGATCGATATCGTAAGCGTGATGACCGACCAGATGCTGCCTGAGCTGTTCGCGCACCAGATCCACACCGGATTTGCGATAGAAGCCGATCAGCGCATGTTCCAGAGATCGAGTCTGCTGCCCGGAAGCAAACCGCAGCCAGCCCGGATCCGCAATTGTCGCCACGACCCAGCCGCTCTGCTCCTGAAACAGGATTACCAGCGGCTGATCGCTGAGACGATCGCATTCGATCCGGACGGACAGACTGTTTGATGCGGCCTGGATGCTGCGGCAGCTGAGTCCGAAATCGTGCCACACGGAGCACAGCTGGAGCAGTCGGATCAGCTCCCGCTCCACGAACCGCTGCACAGCGCATTCCACATGTTCCAGTTGGCTGCGGACCGCGCGCCGCTGGGTGAACCTGCGGAATGAAGACGCCTTCTGCTCCAGACGACGCATGCGGCGGAACAGTTTCGGCAGCGTGCCCGAATGAAAACCGGGGCGAATCAGCCGTGCGATCGTCTCGCCGTGACTTCCGACCAGCACCGGGCGGAGAAGCTGATGGCGATTGGCAGCGTACAGCCGCCAGTTTTCCTTAAGCTCCCAGACGGCAAAACCGAAGAAGCCGGGCAAAAAGAAGATATTGAACCATGTCACGGATACGGCCAGCGGCTGCCCCGTGTAGGGTGTCAGAAAGTCCCGCATGCGGCTCTCCAGCACCAGCAGAATCGGCAGAAAAATTTTGTGCGCCACGGTCACCACCGGGAAATGCTTGACCGGGTTGAAGGTCGGCTCAATCAGCAGGTTCACGTAAATGCGGATGACAAACACAGCCAGGGACCACACGACTCCCAGGCAGGCTTTCAGAATCAGAGTCAGCCAGCTTTCTCCGCTGTGAAACCGGAGCCATTCATCCCCGGCGTACAGGAGTCGTTCCAGCAGTCCCAGCAGGGTCTTGAAGAAATCCAGAATCCATTCAATCACAGCCACGACGACCCTGGCGCGCAGATCGTGCCACAGGTTGCTCAGCCACTCTGCCGTGAGTTCCTCCGTATCGCGCCCCAGACGGGAATCCAGGGCGATGCTGAGCAGCACGCCCACTGCGGCGACCCACCACCAGTCGAGGGGATATCCCACGAACGCGGCGGGACGGACCCGGCATCCCAGGAACGCCAGCAGTCCCGGGCTGATGACCAGACGTCGCAGGCGCACCAGGGCGCGATTGCGCCACAGCAGCTGGACGACACGCAGCCGTACAATCCGCACGGGCAGATCGATCACGACCGACCGCAGGATTCGCCACAGTGACCTCAGCAGCCGCTGGACCGTCCGCCGAAATCCGGCGGCATGAATCAGGCCCATCAGGAAGAATCCCACCAGCAGAACCAGCGTCAACGATGGCACCTGATGCGCCACGACTTCGGGGACCGGCTGAGGCACGCCGGCGATTTCGGATGTCACGGCTGCGGCACGGATCGTCGCCCCGGCAGGCTCCGGGATTCCGGAAGTCTGTTCCGCCGGGATGCCGGGATCACGCGCCGTGACACCGTCAGGGCCTGGGCCGGAATCTCGGGCTGCCGCGGGCTGACTGCTGGTTCCCGGTTCAGCCGACGCGCGCGTCGGC